>CAYRXO010000141.1:0-9418 GCA_964428215.1 uncultured Candidatus Accumulibacter sp.
CTGCATCCGTCGCCGAACGGCCTCGATGAAGGTTAATTGTGGTTGATGAACTAAGTACAAGAAAGAAAGATACAATTGGTGCCCGTTCGACTTACGAACCGCTCACTGTGCCTGCACTCCCAAATGAATTGACGTGAGCCGCCAAGCGGAGGTTTTTGACAATGCTCAGCAGCAGATTGTCCGCTCCCATGCCCATCTGGCGCCCTGGTGCCGAACGGATTGCCAACGCCAAGCTTGGCGGTTTTATCGCAGAAGTCAATCAGCGCTGGTCCGCCAGTTGCGGCGACTACCATCAGTTATGGCGCTGGTCCATTGAGCATCCTGAAGCTTTCTGGGCATCGATCTGGGATAGCTGTCAAGTAATCGGCCACCCCGGTGAGCCGGTTCTCGTGCAAGGTGACCGGATGCCCGGTGCGCGCTGGTTTCCAGAAGCACGTGTCAATTACGCCGAGAATCTGCTGCGCTTGCGCGACGACAACGATGCCCTGGTTTTCTGGGGAGAAGAGCGAGTCAAGCGTCGGCTGTCCCGACGCGAACTGTATGACGAGGTGTCACGCTTCGCACAAGCGTTACAATCGCTGGGAGTCGTCGCTGGCGATCGCGTCGCTGCCTACCTGCCGAATATGCCGGAAACGTTGATCGCCATGCTTGCCACCACCTCTTTGGGGGCAGTCTGGTCTTCAGCATCTCCGGATTTCGGGGTACAGGGCGTTCTCGACCGTTTCGGCCAGATCGAGCCAAAGCTCCTGCTGTGTGTCGATGCCTACTGGTATAACGGCAAAGCGATCGATTGCCTGTCCCGCAACGCCGAAATCGCCGCTCGCCTGCCTTCGCTGCAACAGACAGTGCTGGTTTCCTATCTCGACGCCGCGCCAGCGGTCGATGCTTTATGCCATGGCATCCGCTACGCCGATTTCCTGGCTCCTTTTGCCCCGGACGAGATCGATTTCATTCGGCTGCCCTTCGATCATCCGCTGTTCATCATGTTTTCTTCAGGAACCACGGGCATTCCTAAATGCATCGTGCATGCCCATGGCGGCGTGTTACTGCAACACCTCAAGGAGCATCAGCTGCACGGTGATGTCAAGCCGGGTGACCGGCTGTTCTATTTCACCACCTGCGGCTGGATGATGTGGAACTGGTTGGTTTCCGGATTGGCTTCCGGAGCGACGCTGCTGCTCTACGATGGATCACCGTTCGCTGCGGCTCATGGGCATTCCGGGCAATTGCTTTTCGACTACGCCGACAGCGAAGGAATGACCCATTTTGGCACGTCGGCCAAATTTATCGACGCCATCGCCAAGGCCGGTCTGAGCCCGTGTCAGACGCACCATCTAACCGGGTTGCGGGTGATGTTTTCGACGGGCAGTCCTCTCGTTGCGGAGAGTTTCGATTACGTGTATCGCCATATCAAACCGGATCTGCTGCTGGCCTCGATTTCGGGTGGCACCGACCTTCTGTCGTGTTTTGCGCTTGGCAATCCGCTACTGCCCGTTTATCGCGGTGAATTGCAATGCCGGGGCCTGGGGATGGCTGTCGATGTCTTTGACGACAACGGTCACTCGATTCCTGCCGGTGCCGGCGAACGCGGCGAACTGGTCTGTACGGCGCCTTTCCCTTCGATGCCGATCGGTTTCTGGAACGATCCGGACGGCAGCAAATACCATGCCGCTTACTTCAACCGTTTCCCCAATGTCTGGTGTCACGGCGATTTTGTCGAACTGACCGCGCATGACGGGCTGATCATCTATGGTCGTTCGGACGCCGTACTCAATCCCGGCGGTGTGCGTATTGGAACGGCTGAAATTTACCGACAAGTCGAGAAATTGCCCGAGGTGCTGGAAGCGCTGGTCATCGGGCAAGATTGGCAAGAGGATGTGCGGGTGGTACTGTTCGTCAGACTTCGCGAAGGCTTGCTTCTCGGTCCGGCTCTGATCGAGCGGATTAAACAGACAATCCGCGAGAACACGACGACTCGCCATGTCCCGGCCAAAATATTGCAGGTTGCCGATATTCCGCGTACGAAAAGCGGCAAGATCGTCGAACTGGCGGTTCGACAAGTCGTCCATGGTCGACCAGTGAAAAATATCGAAGCACTGGCCAACCCCGAAGCACTGGCTTACTTCTCCGAGCGCTCAGAATTACAGATGTGATCCATCATCAGAATTTTTGCTGCGTTTCTGTCCGGTCCCGCACAGAAAATGCTCGACACTGCGGCACAAGTTTTTTGGTACCATCCGCCATGGAGGGTGACGTTCGTTGACCGACGTGGTTTCGACACCACGCTCTTATCAACGAGGGTTCTCAGCCTGCTGCTTGTGAACCCCATGCAATTCCTTTGGCTTAACAGGGCGGTTGAGAATCACGGTGCGCAGGGAACAAGTCATCTGACCGGGTTATTGCATATCCTCTTTGCGGGCTGGGAGAATGGCTGGTTGACGCAAACGGGCGGCGGCATGAAGAGGGGCCTGCAAGGGCTGGCGGAGCAGCAGCTGGCGCAGGGGCCGCAGCAGAAGTCTCCGGTAAAGAAGTGTTGACGTCGATGACGAGCGGGTGACGACGGAGGCACATGGCGGGAACGCGGAGCTACACGGGGGAAAAGCCGGTTGTGCAGAAGGAAAGAAGCGTCTTCGTCGGCTGCATCGGTGGTCTGCTCGACGACATCCTCGGTGCGCGAGTTGAGCACAGCGTGAATAACGCGAATGGTGTTCGTCGCGCGGGAATGACATTGCAGTTCCCCGCCAATCGTCATCGCCGTCGGTACGTCAAGGCCAAGGCAAACGTCCCGCATCGTACCGACAACATGATCGCAATCCGGCACCTCCCGGGCGAACTCGCCGCGCATGACCCGGCCGGCAATGTCATTCCTTTGTACCGCCAGGCGACCGCCACGGAACGGGAAACCGGTTTTGGGCCACGCGCCCTTCAACGCTTTCCCAGCCAGATAAAAACGAACGATTCATTCTCTAAAAAATCTGAAAAATCAATTTCTTGACCACGCCCTTGGGAGTCACGATGAATACGCACAAATTTCCCTTTGCCATTCTTGCAAGCGCCATCCTGGCGACTCTCGCCGGATGCGCGACTGAGGAGTCGCGCACAATCATCCCACAACAGACTGTCGCCTCTTCTCGCCCCTATGTTGGCATCAGGCAGCCAGTTTCAGTCGGCAAATTCGATAACCGCTCCAGTTTTCTTCGCGGCGTTTTTTCGGATGGAGTTGATCGCCTGGGCAGTCAAGCGAAAACCATCCTTGTTTCTCACTTGCAGCAATCCAATCGTTTTACCGTGCTCGAGCGTGAGAACATGACCGAAATTGCGCAAGAAGCTTCCATTTCCAAGAAAAAACAAGCCATCAAGGGCGCTCGTTACGTGATTACCGGTGACGTGACGGAATTCGGGCGCAAAGAAGTCGGCGACCATCAATTGTTTGGCATCCTTGGCCGCGGCAAGCAGCAGATTGCCTACGCAAAAGTCACCTTGAACGTGGTCGATGTTGAAACCTCGGAAGTTATTTTCTCAACGGCGGGCGCCGGGGAATATGCCCTTTCGAACCGGGAGATCATCGGCTTTGGTGGCACTGCCAGCTACGATTCGACGCTGAACGGCAAAGTTCTCGATCTCGCCATCCGTCAAGCCGTCGATGGCTTGGTGAATGGCATTGAGGTTGGCGCCTGGCATCCGGTCGACTGAGGAATATCGGCATGCTGATCACTCGTTCTTGCATTTTATCCACGCTCAGGTTTGCCATAGGGTCTCTTGCGATTGTCTGGTTGACCGGATGCGTCTCCCGCCCTCAACCGTTGTATTACTGGGGGAATTACGAATCTCAACAATATGGTTATCTGAAAGGAAACAAATCACCTGAAGAAGCTATTCAATCCTTGGAAAACGTGAAAGAAGAAGCCAAGTCGAAGGGAAAAACCATTCCACCCGGAATGAGCGCACACCTTGGCTTGCTCTATGGGCTGACGGGGCGCAGCGATCTTTTCGAACAAAATCTGCAAGCCGAGCGCCTGCAATTTCCGGAAAGCTCCTCGTATATCGACTTCCTGTTAAAGCAATCGAACAAGGCAAAGTAAGCCATGAAAAAACTCTTTACCAAACCGGTTGGACTTTGCTCGTTGTTGGCCATTTCCTTGCTTCTCGGCGGTTGCGCAACGCAAAAGCCATACGATTACACAGCATTCAAAGAATCACGACCGGCTTCCATCCTGGTATTACCTCCCGTGAACAACTCCCCCGACATCAATGCGACTTACAGCATGTTGTCGCGGAGTACTATTCCTCTGGCTGAATCCGGCTACTACGTCTATCCGGTGACACTGGTTGATGAGACCTTCAAGCAAAACGGACTGACAACGCCCGCTGATATTCATAGTGTGCCGATTGCCAAGCTCCGTGAAATTTTCGGAGCCGATGCGGCGCTTTACATCAATGTGAAACAGTACGGGACGACATACGCGGTAATCGCCAGTGAAACCAGAGTGACCGCCGAAGGCAAATTGGTCGACCTGCGTTCCGGGAGCACCCTTTGGGCAGGCAGCGCAACGGCGTCGAGCGCGGAAGGTAGCAATAACAGTGGCGGCGGCCTGGTTGGCTTGCTGGTCAGAGCGGCTATTCGTCAGATCATCGAAACCGTCAGCGATCAAGGCCATACCATTGCTGCACAGACCAGTGTTCGCTTGTTGTCTGCAGGGCGGCCTAACGGCATTCTTTACGGTCCACGATCGCCGATGTACCAGAAGGATGGCACGCCACCCGGACGATAAGCGCTTTTCAGGTTGGAAAGTCACAAAATGGTGGCTTTCCCCCTGACGAAAAGGAAAGTTTGCGTAGACCACCCGTCTTGCGAGTACGCGTGCATGCGCCCCAGGTCCTGCTTCCCGACCCGCAGAATCAGCGAGAACGCCAGCGGGCCACCCACAGACTGCGAGATGTGGCGCCGAATTGGCCGAGCCAAGCAGTCATCGTCCAATTCGGAGCAGTGAACGACAAAAAGCAACGCAATGGTCTTGCCGACGAACTGGCAACCTCGTCAATCTTCAAGCGGCGATGACGATCGAAAAAATGCTCTCTGCTCACTCCCGCGGCTGAGCCAACAGCGCCTTGTTGTTCTCGGTCAGCGGCAGCAGATAATTGGTGGCGGCAAGCACCCGGTTGTCGGCGACCGACACCGCTTTCAACGTCAGGTAGACATAACTCGCCGCGGCAGCATAACTGCCGACCACCACGACATGCGCCTGATGGTTCTTCGACAAATCGCGCACGTCGCGCGACAGCAGCAGTTCGCCCGTGCCTTCGCGGATGTAGACGTTGTTGCGCAGTTTCATTTCGACGACCTGATAGCCGTGCTGCGTCAAACGGGTGGCGACCTGCTCGGAAACCAGCCGGCCAAGACGCGATGACTGGTTCATGGCGTCGATGTTGACCAGCGTCGCCACCAGCAACGGCGCTCCCTTGTCGATGGTCAGCGGCGTGGCGACGAGCTTATCGACCGCGGCATAATTGGCCGCGGTGAATTCACTGCTTTGCGCTGCTTGGTAGCTCGGACCGAAACAGCCGGACAACAACGTCAATAGAAATAGCGCCAGGGATAAGCGGATTGTTTTCATTGGCCCACCACCATGAAGTTGCGTGTCGGCAATTCCTTGCGCGCGTCTGCCGGCTGGTACAGACGGACATCGCCATCGGGCACGTAATATACCGCGCTGTGTTTGCTCACTTGACGCGTCGCATCATTGACCGCGACGCTGACGACGATCTCGGTCGTTGAGGGCTGCAGGCCGGGCAAGGCCACACCAGCGCTGTTGCCAGTGAAACGCTCGTCGTTGAAGTGAATCGTCTGGCTGCTCACTTCGACGAGCAAGGCGCCGTTGGGTGATTTGTACAGGGTGAATCCTTCATCGAGCAAGGCCGAGGCAAAATGATTGACAAATGCCTTGTCGAAAGGGCTCGGCGACTGTGCGGGGAGCAGATACAAGGGACGTGCTTCCTTCAGTTCGCTGGATAAGCGCTTGGCCAGGCGGACGGCGATCGCTTGCCAGTGCGCAGCCGACTGCAGTTTGTACTGGCCCGTCGGTGGAAAACCGGTCGCTGCAGGAAGCTGGCCGGTGGACACGGCGCAGCCAGCGAGCAGAGCGCCCGCAATGGCCATCATTAGAGAAAAATTCTTCATCCCCACCCTTTCGCTTGCTACGGCGAGTGCGCACGTTCCGCCGATCGAACAGCGTGATTGTAGACCGATTAGCGATTCAACACTGGGCACGCGGCTTGACTGCGCGCCACGCCCTGTCTTGTCAAGCCAAGGCCCGGTGCAATTGATAGGCGAACGCGAGTCTGGCACCGGCGACGATGGCCAGGAAGGTCAGTAGTGAACCAGCGGCCAGCGTCGACAGCCCGCTAATCCCTTGACCAATCGTGCAGCCCATCGCCAGCACGCCGCCAAAACCCATCAGCGCCGCGCCGATTAGATGATTGGCGGTATCTTCGAGGTTGCCGAAGCCCTCCCAGCGAAAATCGCCGCTCAGTCGCGCCTGGCAACCGCTGCCGACGACGACGCCAATGCTACTGGCAATGGCGAAAGTGAGCTGGCGGCTGCTGTCCGACCAGAGCAGCAACCAGTCGAGGGTGTAGGCGATCGGCGCGACAAAACTCAGTGACTCCATGCGACCGCTGTTGGTGGCGACGAAGGCTTCCTGCAAGGTTTCCGGGTCTTCCGCCAGATAACCCAGATGGCCGCTGACGTACCAGCCGACGACGACCAGCAGGCCGATCAGACTGCCGCCCGCCAGTTCGACCAGCGACAGTCGTTCGCCGTATCTGCCGGCAAAGAGCAGCGCGCCGCCACCGAGCAGCAGCGCGCAGCCGGCCAAAGCCGGCAAAGGCGGCACACCGAATTGGCCGAGCAAGGACGGTAGATCCTGGCCGGCAGGCAAATAGAGGGCGATTTTTTCCAGCAGCGAGACGCGCAGGACGCCGAGAATGCCGCGCAAGGTCATATAGGCGACGACGCCGAGCACCAGCAACACCACCAGCGACTTGAGGCTGCCGGCGCCGAGCCGGACCAGCGTGCGTGCGCCGCAGCCCGAAGCCAGGACCATGCCGAAACCGAAGCAGAGACCGCCGATCAGATACGACAGCCAGGTAAAGTTCGGCGTGCGGTAGATCGACTTGCCGAGATCGATCTGACCGCTGGCATGCAGCAACGCGCTGCCGATGATCGCCACGCCGATGGCCAGCAGCCACATGCGCATGCGCCGCCAATCGCCGATGAGGACGATATCGGCGATGGCGCCCATGGCGCAAAAGCGCGTGCGCTGCGCGACGGCGCCGAAAACGCCGCCGATGATGAAAGCCAGCGCGACGACCAAGCTGTGCGGACCGAGACCGTTCAGCACGATGCAGAACTATCGCCGACCGCGCGTCCGACGATGTAGCGGGTCGGATCGTCGATGTCGGCGGCCAGAAAGCCGGCACGCCGCAGCCGGCAGGCATCGCAAACGCCACAGGCAGCGCCCTGGTCATCGGCCTGATAGCAGGAAACAGTCAAGCGATAATCGACGCCGAGTGCGCAGCCGCGGGCGATGATCTGCGCCTTGCTGAGAGCGATCAGCGGCACGTGCAACCGGAGCGTCGCACCTTCGACGGCGGCGCGCGTCGCCAGATTGGCCATCTTTTCGAAAGCGGCGATGTACTCGGGCCGACAGTCAGGGTAACCGGAGTAGTCGACGGCATTGACGCCGATGAAGATGTCGCGGCTGGCAAGCACTTCGGCCCAGGCCAGCGCCACCGAAAGCAGCACCGTATTGCGCGCCGGGACATACGTCAGCGGAATTCCCGGTTGACAACCGTCTACCGGCACGTCGATCGACGCATCGGTCAGCGCCGAGCCACCGAAATCGTTCAGCGTCAACCGTAAAACCCGATGCTCACGCGCGCCCAAGACGCTCGCCAACTCTGCCGCGGCCTGCAATTCGACGCGATGGCGTTGCCCATAATCGATCGACAGACAATGGCAGGCATAACCCTCGGCGACAGCCATGGCCAGTGTCGTCGCCGAATCGAGACCGCCGGAAAGGAGGACGACGGCGCGCGGAGAACTGGAGGAAAATTCAGTCAAAGTGATCGGTGTGCGGAAAAATGAGTGACGGTCAGCAGATCGAGGCGCTACCACCCTTCCCCGACGGACGCTGGCAGAAGTTCCCCGTCAGTCTGGCTTGCCAATGAACGGCGTCGAACGCACCTGTCAACGCGCCTTGATCGCCCGTTCGACCTTCTCCTTGTCGATATAGCGGGTAAAGCCACCCAGCGAAACATTGACGTCCTGGTTGGACATCAACTCCTGCATAGCCAATCGACCCAGGTTTTCAAAGGCAATCTTGAATCCTTCCATACCCTCCGACTGAGAGACGGCATTCATTTGTGGCGCGCATTGTTCGGCGACCAGTCTGGTAAACAGGACACCCATGTTGCGTTGCACGTCTTCTACTTCTTTCGGTCCGGCTTTACCGAAGACGCCGATTTCCGGATGCGCCGACATAGCCAGGTAGATCCACCTGGCCATATCCTTTCTATCCTTGCCGGAAGTGCTATCCGACAGGCATCGCGCCAGGGCATCGGTGCTCGGGCTGGCTTGTATGGCCGAAGCGAAAAAAACCGCAATGAGACATCCGACGAGTCGACTGACAGACATAATGAAACCCCTCAAAAGTAATTGAAAATCTGATGCCTTGGGATAATACGCAGATCAGGCTCTCGACGCCTGTCCTGAAATGAGCGCCGAAAGCTCGCGATCGACCAGTTCCGGGCTGCCAAGATTGAGTTCGACCAGACGGCGCAACAGCGTCGCGCTGTCGATATCCATCGTTTGACAAGCGATCCCGGCCAAACGGCCCTGGAGATGGGCGACACCGGCTTCGATGCGGATTTGCTCTTCTTCCTGACCGAGGTCGATGCGCAACAAAGTCGCGGCACCTTTGCGCAAGGCGACCCCCGCCGGGAGTTCGAGCAAGGCGCCTTTGAGAGAAATATCGAGCAATCGCACGGGAATTTCATCGGCATTGGCCAGCAGAAAAGCCGGTGCGACGAAAAAGATACGGGTGTGATGGCGGCGTTCCTGGGTCATGACGATTCCTTTCGGGCGCTATTTGCCGCGCATGTTACCCCAAAGCACTTTGTGCAGTTGCACCTGCAGCCGCACCGGTAAACGATCGGCAAGAATCCAGTCGGCCAGCGTCGTCGCCGACAACTCACCAACCACGGGCGAGAAGAGCAGCGGACAAATCTGCGCCAGTTGGCGTTCGGCGATCAATGCCCGCGCCCATTCGTAATCGGCACGATCCCGGAGAACGAATTTGACTTCGTCTGTGGCGGTTAGAACGTCGAGATTCGGCCAGAAATTGCGCGCCAGCTCGCC
>CAYRXO010000142.1:0-9400 GCA_964428215.1 uncultured Candidatus Accumulibacter sp.
CGAAGTCGGCGCCACGCTGGCCCGTTCGGAACGTTTACGCACCTTGTTCAACAAATATCCCGAACTGGATCAGGCGTTCCTGGTGCTTGGCATGGACTACAGCGAACAGCAGAGCCTGGGCATTGCCATGCCCGGCGACCTGATCCGCCGGGACGTTCTGCAGACCAGCGTCAGCTTCTCCGACCACCGGACACATATCTGCAGCCGGGAGGAATCGCGTTTGCGCCGCCTGTTTGGTGCCGCCGGATTCGAATATCTATTGGCGCAAGCCTTGTCCGAAATTGCCCAGGATCGCGCCGAGCGGGTAGAGCTCGAAGCCAACCGCAACCTGCTGCAGGCCCGCAAACGGCTGCTCGAGCAACAAGGACCCGGCTTGGGATCGATGTTCGCCACAAGCGCAGAGGAGCGGGCCGAGCAGGAAAAGCTGGCCGAAGAGTTGCTGGCCAACGAACGTCAGTTGCAGGAGATCGGTCTGGCGGAAAATATGCTTGAAATGGAGTTCGAAATCGTCAAGTCGGTGCTCGAAAACCCGCAACGCTATTTACGCATCGAGCCACGCCGCCTGCGCCTTGATGCAACGAATATCGTGGTAGCCGACCCGGGTCAGTCCGATGCGGCCGAGGTCGATTTCTCGATGGCCGATTTCATGGGTGCGGTACCACGCCAACGGGCGTTCGTACTCGCTTGCGTCGCACGCAGCGAAGTGCCGGCGGCACCGAAAATCAATTTTGACGACGCAGCACGCTATTTGTGACTGCCTCGTTTGCGATGGCGGCAAGTGCCTGATTGCGCTCCCGCCAGGCGTCGAACGCTTGCCCCGGCCATTACGAACTGCATGAGAGCATCGAGCAGCCGGCCCGGTGACGCGCCCAGTCGGGACGTTTGCCGGCGAATTCGCTGCGTCCGGCTTGTTCGTCGTAGGGCTGGCGCAGGACGGTGAGCAGATCGTCGATCATTGCCGTATCGCCGTGTTCCGCACGGTCGATCGCCTGTTGTGCCAGATAGTTGCGCAACACGTAGGCCGGATTGGCGCGCTGCATGCGCGCGATTCTATCTGTCGGCAGATCCTCTTCGCTTTGGAGTCGCCGCGCGTAGCGCACCAGCCACTGGCTGAGCGCTGGTGCGATCTCTCTGGCGAAGTCCGCACGATAAAACGCGGGTTCTACCACCGCCAGTTGCGGGTCATCGATCACCAGTCCGGCGAGACGACGGAAAAATATCGTCATGTCGATTTCCCCGTGATGCAGCAGTTCGAATAGCGAGTCGAGCAAGTCGGCATCGTCATTCTGCCAACGTTTGAAGCCGAGTTTGGCCGCGTAAGCCGCGCAGAAATCAGCGGCATAGACCGCATGATAGCGATCGAGACCGGCGCCCAGTTCGTTGGGATTGTCCACCAGAGGCGACAAGGCATCGGCCAGGCGTTCGAGATTCCAGTGCGCGATTGCCGGCTGGCGGGCGAAGCAGTAGCGGCGACTCGCGGCGTCGGTGGTGTTCGGCGTCCAGCCGGGATCGAAGTTGTCGACCCAGCCGTAAGGCCCATAATCAATGGTCAGACCGATGATCGACATGTTGTCGGTATTCATCACCCCATGCACGAAGCCGACGCGCATCCAGTGCGCCAGCAGACGACCGGTGCGGGCACAGATTTCACTGAACCAGTCGATCACCCGCCGAGCGGGATCGAAATTCTGCTGTGGGAAATCGCGGTCGATGGTGAAATCGACCAGCTGCTGCAGCAAGGCGTGATCACCACGGGCTGACGGCAGTTCGAAATGGCCGAAGCGGGTAAAGGAAGGAGCGACCCGGCAGACGATCGCTCCTGGTTCATCGACCGGATGCCCGTCGTAGAACATGTCGCGCACGACGCTTTCGCCGCTGCCGACCAGACTCAGCGCACGCGTCGTCGGTACGCCGAGATGATGCATCGCTTCACTGCACAGGAATTCGCGAATCGACGACCGCAGCACGGCGCGGCCGTCGGCACGGCGCGAATAGGGTGTCGGTCCGGCGCCTTTGAGTTGCAGTTCGAAACGTTGCTCGCGCCGGTTGATCGCTTCACCGAGCAGGATGGCGCGTCCGTCGCCGAGTTGTCCGGCCCAGTGTCCGAATTGATGGCCACCGTAGCAACTGGCGTAGCTGGCCATGCCGGGTAATAGTGCATTACCGGCCAGCACGGCGAGCATCGTCGGCGAGCGCATCGTTTCTTCATCGAGATCGAGGTCCGCGGCGACTTCGCGTGAGTAAGCCAACAAGCACGGTTGGACAACCGGCAGGGTGGCGACAGGCGTCCAGCAGGCGCCGAGCACTTGCCGGGGAACGTTGCGCGTCTCGTTGTCGCCCGGCAACTCGGTAATGAAGCGGTTATCGAAGCGCAGCGTGGCGATTTCACTCATCAATCAATCCTGTTCAATCGGGTTGGCAGGTCGTCCGGACCAGCGCGGTCATTTTTCAGCGTTTCCTGAGCGCAGCATACAAAGAAAGTCGCCTTCTGTAAGCACGGGATGTCACGCCAGGTGTCGAGGAAACGTTGAACAATGGCTGCGAAGCTGAATCGCGGCGATGCACGTGGCCCACAGACACGCTGATAGTGAAAGATGAAAGAGCCGCGCCAGCCTTTTGACCCGCTCTGTGCCGTAGCAGCGGAATGGAGATCGGTTCGCAAGCGCTATCGTGTGCTGTCTTGTCGCCGCGGCAAGCATCGTCGACAATCCTGCTGCAGAGATCTGGCCGCCACTCCAAAGGGGGCTGAGCGATCTGCTGCCGTGAAAGAGACTTTTTCCAATCCGCCGCATGGGTGAGCGTGATGTTTCATCCGACGGTGACATTTGCTGTCAGGTGCCGATGAAACTCCGTTTGCTGCTGGTCATTATTCTGTTGGCCAACCCGTTCGCTGCCGCCGCATCCGCTGACGAAGTGCGTTTTGGCGCCTGTTTGTCCGTCTTGCGCGGCGAGGCGGCCGGCAAGGGCATACCGCCGGCCACTTTCGACGCGCTGACGCGTACGCTGACTCCCGATATGAGCGTCCTCGAGTTTCTCGATTATCAACCTGAGTTTCGGACGCCGATCTGGGATTATCTGGCCAGTCTGGTCGACGAAGAACGCGTCGCCGACGGTCTGGCCCGGCAACAGAAATGGGCTGCACCGCTGGCGCAGGCCGTACAGCGTTATCAGGTCGATCCGGAAACGGTGATCGCCATCTGGGGCGTCGAGAGCAACTACGGCCACAATTTCGGCAAGCGACCCTTGTTGACTTCGCTGGGCACCCTGTCCTGTTTCGGTCGGCGACAGGGATATTTCCGCGGCGAGTTTTTCAGCACCCTGAAAATCCTCGCCAGCGGCGACATCGCACCTGAACGACTGGTCGGCTCCTGGGCCGGCGCTTTCGGTCATACCCAGTTCATGCCGTCCACATTTCTGCGCCTGGCGGTCGATGGCGACGGCGACGGTAAGCGCGATCTGATCGACAGCGTTCCCGATGCGCTGGCGTCGACGGCCCATTTCCTGCGCAAGGCCGGCTGGCGCCAAGGCGAACCCTGGGGTTATGAGGTCATTCTGCCGGCCGGCTTTGACAGCAGTCTCAGCGGCCGGCGCAACAAACGGCCGCTGTCATTCTGGCTGTCGCGCGGCATTCAGCGTGCCGACCGTCAGCCGATCGCCGCTGCCGAGAGTGCGGCCGCTCTGCTGTTGCCGGCTGGTCCGCGCGGTCCGGCTTTCCTGGTATTTGCCAATTTCGACGCCATTTACGGCTACAACGCTGCCGAAAGCTACGCGCTGGCGATCGCCTTGCTCGCCGATCGGCTGAAAGGCGGCAAAGGCTTGCAGACTGCCTGGCCGACGGACGATCCGGGGCTCTCGCGTCAGGAACGGCGCGAGCTGCAAACCTTGCTTGCCGCGCGTGGTTACCCGATCGGCGAAATCGACGGCATGATCGGCGCAAACTCGCGACAAGCGATCGAAGCGGAACAAAAACGCCTCGCTTGGCCGGTGAATGGCCGCCCCGGTCAGAAACTGCTGTTGCAGTTGCGCTCGGCGGCAGCGAGCAAGAATTGAGACCGTCGGTCGACTGGCAAGACATTCAGCGCTGCCTTGGCCTCCTTACCCTTCTTTCGCGACACTTTTTCGGCGTGGTTGTCCAGAAAAATAACCGTCATCGTAAGCTGCCGCATAAGCCTGCCAGTCGGCGAGTGTCTGCTCGACACAAGTTTTCGCTGCTTTACGTAGCGGCTTCTGCCAGTCTTCCTGGCGCAGGTAAGCGATCAATTCCTGAACCGGGACCGTGCCGGGGAGGGTACAGCCACGCAGATGCGCCCAGGCGGTCAGACGGGCCATGCTGTCGATCACTTGACGCAGGCGTTTCTTTTTGCCGGCGTCGGCGAGAGAGACGCGATCTTCGCTGGGTAACAGGCCGCGCAGGACGTAGCTGCGCTCTTCATCGACGACCGCTTTGAGGAAGGCGACCGGCACCCGTTGCAGCGTCGATTGCATCTTGACGACGCGTTCGGCTTGCGAAGACCAGTGGATCGACGTTGCCTTTTTCGCTTTCGGTAACGAGGAGGGGACGGCCCGCTTGAGATCGAGCAGGTAATTGCCGTCTGGCGAACCTTTGCCGGCGACCAGGATGACGTAGCGTTCGACTCCCAGGCTGCCCGTGCCGGCGATGCGGCGTGCGGCGTCGAGAATTTGGAAGAACGTCGGGTTTCCGCTGCTGGCGACGAGCGGCTGCCACATCGCGTCGATACGCTGGCGATCGCCGTCGAGCAGCGGCAAGGCCTTTACGCCATCGACTTTAAGACGCCGCTGGCCGTCGCTCAGTTCGGTGCGTGTATCGAGAAATTTGGCCCGCGAGCGTTCGGCAGCGTGTTTGAGCAGCTCGTGGATCAACCCGGTGGCCGGTTTTTCGTCGAGCGTCGCCGGGGAGTTTTCAGCAACGGTTTTGGCATAGACGGCGAGATAGCGTTCTTCCAGGTCGGTTGTCTGACGCTTGCTCAATGGCAGGCCGCTCAGAGCAAACCGCATGCTGGTCAGAAAGCGTACCAAGTCCCAGGTGCAGGGAGCGAGCGCCGCCTCGTCGTAATCGTTGATGTCGAAACGGACGTCGCGATTCTGGTCCTTGTAACTGCCGAAGTTCTGCAGATGCAGATCGCCGCATAGCCAGGTGAGCGGTGCTTGCTGCAAGACGGGGACTTCCGGCAGACGACGATAGAACAGGTGGCAGGTACCGCGCAGGAAGACAAAAACGTCGGCACGCATGTTGCGGTATTTGATCGCCAGACGCTCCGCGTCGCGGCCGGCGTTGAATTCAGCAATCAGTTGTGCGGCGTTGTTTTTCATAGGGTTCTCCTCGGGGCTGGCTAAGGATGGAGTCGGAATGGGGCCGGCAGTTGCGCGCGATGATGATTTTCACCCGCCTATCGCTGGCCTTGCATCATGTCGCTGGCGGTGCGTAGCCGTTGGCCGTCAGCCAGTCACGAATCCCCAAACCGGTGCCGAAATCCCACGCTTTCAGTCGCGCCGGCGGTATGAGCCGGAATTCGGCCAGTTCTTCGTTGAGACGGATTTCGCCTTCGCCGAGCACGTGGTAGGCAATGATTACCTCGTGTTTGCGGGCGAAGGAATAGACGCCGATCAGTTTTGGCGTGTGGGCGCGTAAGGAAAGTTCCTCCCGCACCTCGCGCATGACGCCTTCTTCCGGTGTCTCGTCGCGTTCGAGAAAACCGGTGATCAGGCCAAAGGCGCCGGCGGCCCAGGCACGGTTGCGGGCGAGGACGATCTGGCCGCGATATTCGACCAGCGCGGCCAGGACCGGGGCAGGATTGTCCCAATGCACGAAGCCGCAGCCGGCGCGGCAGCCGAGCCGCACGACAGCGTCGATCAGCTTTTCGTCGAGCGGCTGGCCGCATTGTGGACAGAACTGCCAGTTTGGCGTGTGAGTCATGGCCGGCGGTCGAGCAGCGCGTCGATGTCGCGCAGGAACAGGTCGATCGTCGCCGGACGCATGTCCCAGCCGCACATCAGACGCGCTCCGCCGGCGCCGATGAAGGTGTAGAACAGCCAGCCGCGCGCGCGCAGGCCGGCTTCGATGTCTGCCGGCAGTTGCACGAAAACGGCGTTGGCCTGCACCGGGAAGAGCAGCGGCCAGTCGGTACGGCGTGCCAGTTCCGAAGCCAGGTAGCGTGCCATGTTGTTGGCGTGATCGGCGTGCCGCTGCCAGTGGCCGTTTTCGAGAATGCCGACCCAGGGAGCGGCAAGAAAACGCATTTTGGAGGCCAGTTGTCCGGCCTGCTTGCAACGATAGGCGAAGTCTTGCGCCAGTTCGCGATCGAAAAAGATCACCGCTTCGCCGACCGGCAAGCCCATTTTCGTGCCGCCGAAGCAGAGCACATCGACGCCGGCGCGCCAACTCAATTCCGCTGGCGCCAATTGCAGGCTGGCGACGGCGTTGGCGAAGCGCGCGCCGTCCATATGCACGCGCAAGCCGTACTGCCGTGCCGTGGCGCTGATCGCGCGCAATTCGTCCGGCGAATAGACGGTGCCCACTTCGCTGGCTTGCGTCAGCGTCACCACTTTCGCTTTCGGATAGTGGATGTCGGTGCGTCGGGTGACGACTTCTTCGATCGCTGCCGGCGTCAGTTTGCCGTTGTCGCCGGCGACTGGCAGCAGCTTGGCGCCGTTGGAGAAAAACTCCGGCGCGCCGCATTCGTCGGTTTCTGCGTGCGCCAGCGAATGGCAGACGACGCTGTGATACGACTGGCAGAGGGAAGCCAGCGCCAGCGAGTTGGCGGCGGTGCCGTTGAAAACGAAATAGACGTCGCAATCGGTCTCGAAAACGTCGCGCAGGCGATCGGCGGCGCGGCGCGTCCATTCGTCGTCGCCATACGAGCGCGCGTGTCCGCCGTTGGCGGCGAGCAGCGCCTGCAGAGCTTCCGGACAGATGCCGGCGTAGTTGTCGCTGCCGAACTGCTGTCGCTCTTCCCGGCTGGCCCCTGCCGCGTCGAGCCGGTCGCCTCCTGCTGTGGCCGACTTCACAGCCGCTGTTCGACCCAGCCGACGACCGACGCCAATGCTGCCGGCAGCTGCGCCGGGTCGTTGCCGCCGGCTTGCGCCATGTCCGCACGACCACCGCCCTTGCCGCCGATCTGCTGGGCGACCATGTTCACCAGTTCGCCGGCCTTGACGCGGCCGGTCAGATCGGGCGTCACGCCGGCGATCAGCGTCACTTTGTCATCTTTGCTCGCGGCGAGCAGCACGACGGCGCTTTTCAACTTGTCGCGCAGTTTGTCGATCGTTTCGCGCAAGGTGCCGACGTCGGCGCCGTCCATGCGCGCAGCGAGCACCTTGACGCCGCGCACGTCGACCGCCTGCGCCAGCAGATCGTCACCCTGTACCGACGCCAGACGCGTTTTCAGGCGGCCCAGCTCCTTCTCCATCGCGCGGACGTTGTCAAGCACCTGCGCCAGTTTGGCCGGCACTTCCAGCGCTGGCGCCTTGATCACGGCAGCGGCTTCGCTGAGCGCGATCTGCTGCTGCTGGATAAAAGCCAGCGCGCGATCGCCGGTCACGGCTTCGATACGCCGCACGCCGGCGGCGACGCCGCTCTCGCTGACGATCTTGAACAGGCCGATGTCGCCACTGCGGCGGACATGCACGCCGCCGCACAGCTCTTTCGAAACGCCAATGGTCATCACCCGTACTTCGTCGCCGTATTTTTCGCCGAAGAGCATCATCGCGCCGCTGCGCCGGGCGTCGTCGAGAGCCATTACCGCCGCTTCGGCGGCGACGTTGTCGAGGATCTGGTTATTGACCAGAATTTCGACGCGGCGGATTTCATCGGCGCTCAATGGCGCGGTGTGCGCGAAGTCGAAACGCGTCTTGTCGGCGTCGACCAGCGAACCTTTTTGTTGCACGTGCGCGCCGAGGACTGCGCGCAGGGCATGGTGCAGCAGGTGCGTCGCCGAGTGATTGCGGATCGTGCGTGCGCGTGCCTGACGATCGACCTTGGCAAGCACCGCGTCGCCGACGCGCAAGGTGCCGGTACGGACGACACCGTGATGCCCGAAAACGGCGGCCTGAATTTTCTGCGTATCTTCGACGGCGAAAATTCCCTGCGCGCCGTTGATCAGGCCGCGGTCGCCGACCTGACCGCCGGATTCGGCATAAAACGGCGTCTCGTCGAGCACGACGACGCCCAGTTCGCCTTCCTGCAGCGCGTCGACCGGCGTGCCGTCGCGATAGAGCGCCAGCACCTTGCCGCTGTAGTCGAGATGCGTGTAGCCGTGGAAAGTGCTGCCGGGGCCGCGGTAGTCGAGTGCGGCGGCCATCCTGAATTTGCCGGCGGCGCGCGCCTGCTCCTTCTGGCGAGCCATCGCCGTGTCGAACGCGGCGACATCGACGCTGACGCCGCGCTCGCGGCAGACGTCGGCGGTCAGGTCGAGCGGGAAGCCGAAGGTGTCGTGCAGTTTGAAGGCGGTTTCGCCATCGAAGACCGGTGGAACATGCTGGACGGCAGGCGTACCGAATTGCGTTTCCGCGATGCCTACCGGCTGGATTTTTTGCAGCTCGCTTTCGAGAATTTCCATGCCGTGCTCGATGGTCTCGAAAAAGCGCGTCTCCTCCTGACGCAGTACCTCGCTGATCCGCGCCTGCCCTTGCGCCAGATCCGGGTACGCCCGGCCCATTTCCGCGATCAGATCAGGCAGCAGACGGTGGAAAAAGGCGCTGCGCGCGCCGAGTTTATAACCGTGGCGGATCGCCCGGCGGATGATACGCCGCAGGACGTAACCGCGTCCCTCGTTGCCCGGAATGACGCCGTCGGCCACCAGGAAGGCGCAGGCGCGAATGTGATCGGCGAGGACGCGCAGCGACGGACTGTCGAGCTGCGTCGTCGCCGTTTCGCGCGCCGCGGCGGCGATCAGGCGCTGGAAGAGGTCGATCTCGTAATTGCTATGCACGTGCTGCAGGACCGCCGCCGTGCGTTCGAGTCCCATGCCGGTATCGACCGACGGTTTCGGCAACGGGTGCATGACGCCGGCTTCGTCGCGGTTGAACTGCATGAACACCAGATTCCAGATTTCGATATAGCGGTCGCCGTCCTCGTCGGGCGAACCCGGCGGTCCGCCGGGAATCTCCTCGCCGTGATCGTAGAAAATTTCTGTGCACGGTCCGCAGGGGCCGGTGTCGCCCATCATCCAGAAATTGTCCGAGGCGTAGCGCGCGCCTTTGTTGTCGCCGATGCGCACCACCCGCTCGGACGGCACGCCGACGTCGCGCGTCCATAAATCGTAGGCTTCGTCATCCTCGGCATAGACCGTCACCCACAGGCGGTCGGCTGGCAGGCGATAGACATCGACCAGCAGTTCCCAGGCGTAGCGGATCGCGTCGCGCTTGAAATAATCGCCGAAGG
>CAYRXO010000143.1:0-9399 GCA_964428215.1 uncultured Candidatus Accumulibacter sp.
TCAGCTATTTCCGCCCAATTTCGTCTGTTGGCCCGCTTCAAGACCGACAGGCTGCCTAGGGGCCGTTTTGAGTCGGGAGTTCGCGTTCGCCGGATGAGAAAGCTGCCATTCAGGGCTTTTCGGACTGAACGGCAGGTAACCTGCACATTGCTGCCCGAGTTCGACCGGACGCTCGAGGTCGGCTTTGGCTGAAGAGCAGACTTTTAAGCGATAGTGCAATGAAAAGAGGGAGCTAAATGCTCCCTCTTTTTACAAACTCGTTTTACGAATTTTTTATTCGTGGTGCTGCCAAAATTTACGAATTTTTTATCTGATTTACGAGTTTTTTATCCTGAAATATTCACATCACTGCTCAGCCGGCGTAATTGCTTTCGGCGAAACGCCAGTTGATCAGGTGGTTGAGAAAGGTTTCGACAAATTTGGGACGCAGGTTGCGATAGTCGATGTAATAGGCATGCTCCCAGACATCTACACACAGCAAAGCCTTGTCGTGCGAGGTCAACGGTGTGCCGGCAGCGCCCGTGTTGACGATGTCGACCGAGCCGTCGGCCTTCTTGACCAGCCAGGTCCATCCCGATCCAAAATTGCCGACTGCCGACGCCTGGAAGGCTTTGGCGAAATCGGCGCAGGAACCCCATTTGGCGTTGACGGCCGCCGCCAGGGCGCCGGTCGGCGCGCCGCCACCGTTCGGATGCAGGCAATTCCAGAAGAAGCTGTGATTCCAGACTTGCGCGGCATTATTGTATATGCCGCCCGCCGGCGCTTTTTTGACGATCTCTTCGAGAGCGAGGTTTTCGAATTCGCTGCCCTTGATCAGGTTGTTCAGATTGGTGACATAGGCCTGATGATGCTTGCCATGGTGATATTCGAGGGTTTCCTTCGACATGTGCGGCACGAGCGCGTCAATGGCGAAAGGCAGGGGCGGGAGCTGATGTTCCATGCAACTGTTCTCCAGAAGTGGTTACAGACATTGAAAAGAAGGTTTGCAGAGATATTCTGTGACGAATATGCCGGTGTTCCAGGCGGCGGATTTTATTCGTCGGGCCGGGGTCTGGCAACGCCACCAGCGATCTGCGGCATATCGTCATCGCTGATCGACAACACGGCGGCCTGCACCTGACCGTGTGCGAAGAAGACAGCGATTCGCTGCGCAGGTTCAAGCGATCTGCTGCTGTCGATGATTTGACCGCTGTCGTCGCGGACGATGCAGTAACCGCGAGCCAGTACGGCTTGTGGGTTGAGATGCGTCAGTGCGCTGGCCAGCCGTGCCAGATCAGCGGTTCGACGGGTTAGATCGTGTCGGAACGCCTGCGTCAAACGGCTACCCAGGTTGTCGATTGGAGCCAGTTGCCGCAACGGTGACGGTCGAGCCTGTCGAAGACGATGCGCCAGTTCGGCCAGACGAACACTGACGCGCTGACAGGCTTGCTGTCCGAGGACGCGGTGACGACGTTGCAACTGGGTCAGGCGTTGCCGGAGAGCCATCAGGTATTGCGTCGGCGATTGCAGACGGCGAGCCAGCCAGTCGATCTGCTGGCTGTGCTGGTCGAGTTGTTGTCGGAATTGCCGTTGCAGATGGCTATGTTGTCGGCTCAGCCGGGCCAGTAGCACACGACGTTCAGGAGCGGCGATTTCGGCAGCAGCTGTTGGCGTCGGAGCGCGTTGATCGGCGACGAAATCGGCGATGGTGAAATCGGTTTCGTGGCCAATGCCGCAAACCACCGGCCGCGAGCAGGCGCGGATCGTTCGGGCCAGATCCTCGTCATTGAACGCCGACAGATCCTCGAGGCTGCCGCCGCCGCGACAAAGCAGCAGCAGATCGCATTCGTCGCGTGCATCCGCCAGGCGGATGGCTTGTGCGATCCGGGTCGCGGCAGCGTTGCCCTGCACCGGGGTCGGATAGATGATCACGGCCACATGGCTGGCTCGACGCTGCAAGGTCGTCAGTATGTCGCGCAAGGCGGCGGCTTGCGGTGAGGTGACGATGCCGATCCGCTGCGGGAAGGTGGGCAGGGGACGTTTGATTTCGGCAGCAAACAAGCCTTCGGCGGCCAGTTTTTCCTTGAGACGCAGAAATTGTTCGTAGAGAGTGCCGGCGCCAGCGTGCCTGGCAGTTTCCACGTTCAGTTGAAATTCACCGCGCGCTTCGTAGAGGGTGACCAGCGCCCGCACCTCCAGGTGCTGGCCGTTGGCCAGCCGCCAGCCCAGCAATTGTGCGCGGTGGCGGAACATCGCGCAACGCACCTGCGCCGCATAATCCTTCAGAGAAAAATAGACATGGCCCGAGGCGGCATAGGTCAGATTGGACACTTCACCGGCAATCCAGCACAACGGAAAGGCTGTTTCCAGCCGCTCGCGGGCCAGACGGTTAAGCAAGGATACCGGGAGAACCGGCGGCAATGAAGCGCGTGGGGACGGGACAGGGTCGCTGGCGAACATGGCGCATTCTATCGCTACTGCGTCGATGCCATAACGGATGGGCGCTTGTTTTGGTGGCAGAGTAAGCGGAAAGCTTGCCACAACCGGGTTTGCGAGCTGAAGCCACAGGCTGGGGACCGATTTATCCACAGTTTTTGTGGATAGCTCGCGGCGAGGACTTTTTGTGCATCATTCGCAGTCCTTCAGTCGCAGCCCGGGCTGATCCGGGGTGGCAGTTTCGCCTGAAACGGCCTATTTTCCCTGGCAGGACAAAGAGATGCGTTGATGGTACTTGCCGCAATTCCTGACGCAGGCTAAAGTGCTCGTTTGAAGAACAACTATCGGGGTAAAACGTGTTTTCGATCATTCAGGCGGCTGGTTGGCCGATATGGCCGTTGCTTCTGGCTTCGATCATCGCCGTGGCCTTGATCATCGAGCGGCTGGTTGCCCTGCGTCGTACCAAAGTCGTTCCGGCCGGACTGTTGCAAAGAATTATCGGCGAATATCGGCAGAATGGCGTCACACCGGCGATGATCGGTGATCTCGAGCTGCATTCGCCGCTTGGCCGGGTGCTCGCCGCCGGTTTACGCAACGTCGGCTGCTCGCGTGAAATCATGAAAGAGTCGATCGAAGAGTCGGGCAGCTTCGTTTCGCACGAACTCGAGCGCTATCTGACGACGCTCGGCACAATCGCCGCGATCAGTCCGCTGATGGGGCTGTTCGGTACGGTCGTCGGCATGATCGAATTGTTCGGTTCACAGGCGCCGACTGGCGGCAATCCGTTGCAACTGGCGCATGGCATTTCGATCGCGTTGTACAACACCGGCTTTGGTCTCTTGATCGCCATTCCGAGCATGATTTTTTGGCGGCATTTCCGGGCGGTGATCGACAGCTTCGTGATGGACATGCAGCAGCAGGCGGTGCGGCTGGTCGAGGTCCTGCACGGCGAACGCCGGGTTTGAGGACCGGTCGATGAACTTTCGCCGAGGTCGTGGCCGCGACGAACCGGAAATCAATCTGATTCCGCTGATTGATGTCCTGCTGGTCATCATCATTTTCCTGATGATGACCACCACCTACGCCAAATACTCCGGTCTGGAGATCAATCTGCCGACGGCGGACGCCAGCAAGCAGGATGAACAATCGAATGAAATCAATGTGGCAGTGACGGCCAACGGCCAGATTTCAATCAACAATTCATCTTTGACCACCAACACCGTTGCCGCCATTGCCGAGGCGATGCAGCGTGCCGCCGGCGCCGCCAAAGAACCGGTGATCGTCATCAACGCCGATGCCAAAGCGACGCACCAGAGCGTTGTCGACGTGATGCAGGCGGCACAGACCGCCGGTTATCCGCGCATTTCATTCGCTACCCAGTCGCCACACTGATGCCGCCAAGCGGGCTTGCACGGCGTCTGCCCGAGTGGTGGTACCAACCCGGTCTGGCCTTGCCGCTCTGGCCGCTGTTGCCCTTGTCGTGGCTGTTTGGCGCACTCGTGGCGTTGCGGCGCGGCGCTTACCGCTGGCATCTGCTGCCGTCTTACCGTTTGCCGGTGCCGGTGATCGTCGTCGGCAATCTCACCGTCGGCGGGAGCGGCAAGACGCCACTGGTGCTGTGGCTGGTCGAGCGCTTTCGTCAGGCGGGCTGGCAACCGGGAATCATCAGTCGGGGTTACGCCAGTGGGAAGTCCGAGATACGACCGGTGCTCGCAATGGACAAGGCCGCCACGGTCGGTGACGAACCCTTGCTGCTTGCCCGACGCGCCGGCGTGGCGGTTTTCGTCGGGCGGGACCGTGTGGCTGCCGGCCGGGCGCTGCTGGCGGCACATCCGCAATGCGATCTGTTGCTGTCCGACGATGGCTTGCAGCATTATCGGCTGCAACGCGCTGCCGAAGTGGTCCTGTTCGACGGTCGCGGCGCGGGTAACGGTCGTCTGTTGCCAGCCGGGCCACTGCGCGAACCGCTGCGACGTTTGCGCACGGTAACAGCGGTGGTCCGTAATGGCCAATCCCCGGCGCTACGCCGTATCCCCGTGCCGCCGGTTTTGCCGCAATTCGCCATGTCTTTGGTCGGACGTCGTTTTGTCGCCGTTACCGATTGCCAGAGGCATTGCGATGCCGACGCCTTGCGTGGCCGGCGCCTTTACGCGATAGCCGGTATCGGTGATCCTTCGCGATTTTTCCGTCAGTTGACCGATCTCGGGCTGGAATTTGCCGCGCAACCGTTTCCGGATCATCATCGCTATGAGGAAGGCGAACTCGATTTCGCGCATGACGGAGTGCTGCTGATGACCGAAAAAGATGCGGTAAAATGCGCAACGATAGTGGCCGGTGAAGCATGGTTTTTGCCGGTCAGGGCTGAGATCGGCGCCAGCGCCGGGTGCAGCGACCTGTTCGAGACCCTTCTGGAGACCCTCCATGGACGTCCGTCTGCTTGATATTCTGGTCTGCCCGACGTGCAAGGCCAACCTGGAATACCGTAAGGCACAAGCGGAACTCGTCTGCAAACCTTGCCGTTGCGCCTATCCGATCCGTGACGGCATTCCGATCATGCTCGAGGACGAGTCGCGACGGCTGACCGCCGACGAAATCTGATGGGCGATGCGACGCCGCCGTTCAAAGTGGTCATTCCGGCGCGTTATGCATCAACGCGCCTGCCTGCCAAACCATTGCTCGATCTCGGCGGCAAGCCGATGGTGGTGCGTGTCGCTGAACGGGCGGCGCAATCGCAAGCAGAAGAAATTCTCATCGCCACCGATCACGCCGAGGTATTCGCTGCCGCCCAGGCGCACGGTCTGCGCGCCATGCTTACCCGCTCCGACCATGTCAGCGGCACTGACCGCCTAGCCGAAGTCGTCGAACGCGCCGCCTGGGCAGACGAAACGTTGGTGGTCAACGTGCAGGGCGATGAGCCGCTGATCGACCCGCTTCTGATCCGCCGGATGGCCATGCAACTGTCCGTCAGTGGTACCGCCATTGCCACGGCAGCGCATCCGCTGAGCAACGCGGAGGAATTCTGCAATCCCAATGTCGTCAAGGTGGTGCTCAGGGCCGATGGCGACGCCCTTTATTTTTCCCGCGCGCCGATTCCTTACCCACGCGATCATTTTGCCTGCCCGGAAAATCGGCGTACTCTTCCTGACGGCTTGCTCGCCTATCGGCATATAGGCATTTACGGTTATCGCGCCAGCTTTCTTCGCCGCTATGCCGGGCTGTCGCCATCGCCGCAGGAAAATCTCGAATGTCTCGAACAATTGCGTGCTCTGTGGCACGGTTTTCGAATCAGTGTGCTGGTGGTCGATAATCCGCCGATTCCGGGCGTAGATACGCCTGAGGACGCACGACGTGTGCAGAAATGGTTCAAAAAGGTTTGACCGACAAGGGAATTGAGGGTAAGTTTCGGCCTGTTGATCAAGACATCGTGCTGCAATTTCGCGGGAACATCATTTTAAGCGCATGAAATAGATAAGAAATTTTTCGGATGAATTTTATTTTCATTGAAAGAGAACGATGAGGCTCTTATTGCTAGGCGCCCCGGGGGCAGGAAAGGGAACGCAGGCCCAGTTCATTTGTGAAAAATTTGCCATCCCGCAGATATCCACCGGCGACATGTTGCGCGCGGCGGTCAAGGCCGGAACACCGCTCGGCGTCGAAGCGAAAAAAGTCATGGATAGTGGTGGTCTGGTTTCCGACGGGATCATCATCGGTCTGGTCAGTGAACGGCTGAAAGCCGACGACTGCCGGTCGGGCTATCTGTTCGATGGTTTTCCGCGCACCCTGCCGCAGGCCGAGGCGATGAAAAGCGCCGGCGTGGCCATCGACTACGTGCTCGAAATCGACGTCGCCGACCAGGAAATCATCGAGCGGATGAGCGGCCGACGGATTCATCCGGGCTCGGGCCGTAGCTACCACATTCGTTTCAATCCGCCGAAAGTAGCCGGACGCGACGACGACACCGGCGAAGAACTGGTGCAGCGCGATGACGATCGCGAGGAAACCGTCAGGAAGCGTCTGCAGATTTATCACTCACAAACCAAACCTTTACTTGAGTACTACCGTAGCTGGGAGACCAGTGGCGATCCACGGGCGCCCAGATGTCGACGCATTTCAGGCATTGGCAGCGTCGACCAGATACGGCAAGCGGCCTTGGATGCCTTGCAACAGATCTGACAAATCAGTCGGTCCATAATAAACAGCGTTTGTTTTTGTCCTGCCGGGACAAGAGTTTGCAATCGATCGCGAGGTGCTCCGGGAACGGACGCCAGACGAAAGACAATAAGAACATGGTACTTGGCCGGTCGAGCCTGCATGGTCGGGACCGGTTGGTGCGATGATTGGCGAACAGCGTATTAAACCTGCTTTGTTCGGTTGTCCAGTAGTAGAGTCCAGGAATCTCTACGGAGCATTCCGGTCACCTTATAAGAGGGAGGTTGTTTATGTCGTCAGGTCTGATGTTCGCACTGGTATGTGCGGTCATTGCGGTGCTTTATGGGGCCGCGATGACGAAATGGATACTCTCGTTGCCAGCAGGCAATCCCAGAATGCAGGAAATTGCCAAGGCCATCCAGGAGGGCGCATCAGCATACCTCGCCAAGCAATACACGACCATCGGCCTGGTCGGCGCGGTGTTGTTCGTCTTGATCTGGTTTGCTCTCGGCAAATTGATGGCTTTTGGCTTCCTGATCGGTGCTATTCTGTCCGGAGCCACCGGTTTCATCGGGATGAACGTTTCCGTCCGCGCCAATGTGCGTACGGCTGAGGCGGCACGTAGCGGCATTTCGGCCGCATTGAGCGTCGCCTTTAAGGGTGGTGCGATCACCGGCATGCTGGTCGTCGGCCTGGGTCTGCTCGGTGTCGCCGGCTATTACGCCATTCTGCGCAGTTTCGGCGGCGATCTTCAACATTCGGTCGAGCCGCTTGTCGGGCTGGCTTTCGGTGGATCGCTGATCTCGATCTTTGCCCGGCTCGGTGGTGGTATCTTCACCAAGGGCGCCGACGTCGGTGCCGACCTGGTCGGCAAGGTCGAGGCGGGCATCCCTGAAGACGACCCGCGCAACCCGGCGGTGATTGCCGACAACGTCGGCGACAACGTCGGCGATTGCGCCGGTATGGCGGCTGACCTGTTCGAAACCTACGCCGTGACCGTCGTGGCGACGATGGTGCTCAGCGCGATGATGCTCAAGGGCGTCGGCGGAGCCAACGACAACCTGGTCGTCTATCCACTGGTTCTCGGTGGGGTATCGATCATCGCCTCGATCATCGGTTGCTTTTTCGTCAAGGCCAGCGACGGCGGCAAGATCATGAACGCCCTCTACCGCGGTCTGGCTGTTGCCGGTGTGCTGGCACTGGTCGCTTTCTATCCGATCACCAGCATGCTGCTCGGTGAAGGGATCAAACTGGCCGACGGACACATGATCAGCGCGATGAACATCTTCTGGTCGGCAGCGATCGGTCTGATTCTCACCGGGTTGCTGGTCTGGATTACCGAGTATTACACCGGTACCGATTTCTCGCCGGTCAAGCGTGTGGCTGAGGCCTCGACCACCGGGCACGGCACGAACATCATCGCCGGTCTGGCGGTGTCGATGAAAGCCTGTGCGCTACCAGTGCTCGCCGTCTGTGCGGCCATCTACATCACTCATGCGCTGGCCGGCCTGTACGGCATTGCCATTGCCGCCACCTCGATGTTGTCGATGACCGGCATCATCGTCGCTCTCGACGCCTACGGCCCGATCACTGACAACGCCGGCGGTATCGCCGAGATGTCCGGTCTGCCGAAGTCGGTGCGTGACATTACCGACCCGCTCGATGCCGTCGGCAACACGACCAAGGCGGTGACCAAGGGTTATGCCATCGGCTCGGCCGGTTTGGCGGCGCTGGTTCTCTTCGCCGACTACACGCATGCTCTTGAAGTCAACTTCGGCGGAGCCCTACGCTTTGACCTCTCCGATCACATGGTGATCATCGGTCTGTTCCTGGGCGGTCTGATTCCTTATCTGTTCGCCGCGATGGCCATGGAAGCGGTCGGCCGCGCTGCCGGTTCGGTGGTCATTGAGGTTCGCCGCCAGTTCAAGGAAATCAAAGGCATCATGGAAGGTCGTGCCAAACCGGATTATTCCCGCGCTGTCGGCATGCTCACCGTCGCCGCGATCCGCGAAATGATCGTTCCCTCACTGCTGCCAGTTTTGGTGCCGGTGCTGGTCGGTCTGCTCCTCGGTCCAAAAGCGCTGGGCGGCCTGCTGATGGGCACGATCATCACCGGTCTGTTCGTCGCCATTTCGATGACCACCGGTGGTGGTGCCTGGGACAACGCCAAGAAGTACATCGAAGACGGCCATTTCGGCGGCAAGGGTTCGGATGCGCACAAATCCGCGGTGACCGGCGATACCGTCGGCGATCCGTACAAGGATACGGCCGGTCCGGCGGTCAACCCGCTGATCAAGATCATCAACATCGTTGCGCTGATGATCGTGCCGCTGATGGTTCCCGCCGTCATCGCCAACAAGCCCGTCGCCGCCGTGCCGGCACCCTCGGCCGTTACCGTCCCCGCGGCCAAGCTGTATTTCGGGCTTAATTCGTCCGAACTGCCGGCCGATGCCGCGAAGACGCTGGAAGAAATCGTCAATTTCGCCAAGGCCCACCCAGGTGCCAAACTGGCCATTTCCGGCTTCCACGATACCAGTGGCAGCCAGGCGGCCAACGAGGAAATTGCCAAGAATCGCGCCAAAGCCGTTCGTGACGCGCTCAAGAATGTTGGCATCGCCGAGGATCGGATCGACATGGAAAAGCCGCAGGTCACTACCGGAACTGGCGACGCGGCTGAAGCGCGTCGAGTCGAGGTCAGCGTCAAAATGTAAGCTCGAACTTTTCTGAGCGATCGCTTCTCTCAGGAAAACGAAAGAGGCCGCATTTCGCGGCCTTTTTTGTTTTTAGGGAAACGCAGATTTATTCCCGCCAGCCCCCACACTTAATATGACAATG
>CAYRXO010000144.1:0-9375 GCA_964428215.1 uncultured Candidatus Accumulibacter sp.
TGCCTGTTTGAGCACGACCTCAAGCATCGGTCTTTCGACGCTCCGCAGAACCATTTCGTAAATCGCCGCCGGCTTTTCGCCATCAAGGGTCAGAAAATAGCTCTCCAGGGCCACGCGCACACAACCGGCGATGTCGCTTTCTTTCGTGTCAGTCATGCGGCAAGCTCCTGACCAATGGCGCTGACGTAAGACAGCCGCTCGTTTTGCGCGGCCAGCGAAAAGAAAAAGTCATTGACCGCCTGCCGTTGCCGATCGACGGTCAACAGCTGATTCATGGCGTGACGGAATGCCGCCGAGCCGGTCAGACCACGCGTGTACCAGGAGATATGTTTGCGAGCGACGCGCAAACCGGTTTCCGAGCCATAAAACTGATATAAATCTTCCAGATGCTCGAGAAGCACGCCATGGATCTCGCCGACCGGCGGCGGTGGCAGATGTAGACCGGTGGCCAGGAAATGTTCGATTTCGCGAAACAGCCAGGGCCGGCCTTGCGCGGCACGGCCGATCATCAGCGCATCGGCACCGGTCTTAGCGAGAACGAAGCGCGCTTTCTCTGGTGAATCGATATCACCGTTGGCGACGATCGGAATTCGTGCCGCGGCTTTGACGGTGCGGATCGTTTCGTATTCCGCCTGACCGCTATAGCCGCAGGCACGCGTCCGACCGTGCAGCGCCAATGCGCGGATTCCCGACTGCTCGGCGATACGCAGAATGTTCAGCGCATTGCGGTTGGCTGTATCCCAACCGGTGCGGATTTTCAGCGTCACCGGCGTCGTCGGTACGGCCTGGACGACGGCCTCGAGGATCCGCCCGACCAGCGCCTCATCCTTGAGCAACGCCGAACCGGCCATCACGTGGCAAATTTTCTTCGCCGGACAGCCCATGTTGATGTCGATGATCTGCGCGCCCTGATCGACATTGTGCCGTGCCGCTTCGGCCATCATCGCCGGGTCGGCACCGGCGATCTGTACCGACACCGGCGCCACCTCACCTTGATGATTTGCTCGTCGCCGTGTTTTCGCACTGCCGTAAAGCAACGAGTTGGAGGTAACCATTTCGGAGACCGCCAACCCAGCCCCCATTTTTTTGCACAACTGTCGAAACGGACGATCGGTTACGCCGGCCATCGGCGCGACGAACAGATTATTACGGAGCAAAAAGCCGAGGAATTGCATAACCAACGAAAGTCGGGTGCGCTGGGAAGGCAATGATTCTACCCCGATCGAGGGGCAAAAAATACTCCGATCTCTGCAACGCCGTGCCTGTCGTGAGAAGCACGTTGCCAACCAGGAACCAGACTGGCAGGGGTGGGCGTCGGAGGATGATGGTTGCCGAGAGACGTTGTCAGCCACCTGCAACCTGCAAATAAGCGCAATCGAGAAGCTTCAACGCGTGGGGGCAGGGCGGGCGATGAACAGATCGGGGTCGACCATCGCACCGTTGAGGATCACGCTCCAGTGCAAATGTGGTCCGGTTGCCCGGCCGGTCATTCCCGACAGCCCGAGGGTTTGACGCTTGTCGACCGCTTGTCCAACGGCGACGTCGATTCGATCGAGATGGCAATACATGCTCAGCAAGCCATTTCCGTGATCGACGAAAACGGTCTTGCCGTTGAAAAAATAGTCGCCGATGTCGAGAACGATGCCATCCGCGTTGGCGCGCACCGCCGAGCCACGCGGAACGGCAATGTCGAAGCCGGCATGCGGCGCGCGCGCCTGGCCGTTGAAATAGCGCCGCAAGCCGAAACGTCCGCTGAGCTTGCCGTCCGCTGGGAGTACGAACGGTGTGTCAGTCTGCCCGGCTTCCCGCCAGTGTTTTTTCAGGCCTTGAATTTTGGCGGTTTCGCTGTTGACACGCGCCAGATCGGCCGCCGACAGCTCGACTTTGCTGTTGTCTTTGAGACGGATATGTTGCGTCGGATACTGTTTGTCAGCAACCTCGAAATCGATCGCCGCTTTGTCCGCCAAGCCGTCTATGCGCAGGGTGTGGCTGCCGATGGCGGTATCCAGTGGCAGGCCGACCAGAGCGACCCACTGACCGTCTTCGACCTTGACCAGCAGGCGCTGCTCGCCCCACCAGGCTTGTGGCGGCGGGCCATTTCCCGACCAGGGAGCCAGTGGCACGCGCGCGACGCCGCCGGGAACAGGACTCGCTTTCGGCAGACTGGCGTATCCCGGCGAAGAGAAGATCAACGCCGCCAACAGCCAGGCAGCCAGAAAAAAAAGTGCTTTGTCCGGCCGGAGAGAACCCATCCTTGACAAAATCAGAGCGAAGTGACGCTGAAGGTATCGCACTGGCGAATGTCGCCGCTTTCCATCCCACGCTTGAACCAGCGAACGCGCTGTTCGGAGGAACCGTGCGTGAAGGATTCGGGAACCACCTGTCCCTGCGACTGCTTTTGCAGACGATCGTCGCCGATGGCCGAGGCGGCGGTCAGCGCTTGCTCGATTTCGCCGGGTTCGAGCATTTTCTGCATGCTGTCGGCGCGATGCCCCCAGACGCCAGCGAAGCAATCGGCCTGCAATTCGAGGCGCACCGACAAGGTGTTGGCGTTGGTTTGACTGCCGCGTTGTTGCGCGGCGCTGACCTTGTCCGAAATGCCGAGCAGATTCTGTACGTGATGTCCGACTTCATGCGCGATCACGTAAGCTTGCGCAAATTCGCCGGGCGCGTGAAAGCGTTCGCGCAGGTCACGATAGAACGCCAGATCGATGTATACCTTCTGGTCGGCCGGACAGTAGAACGGGCCCATCGCCGAGCGGCCGGTACCGCACGCGGTGGGTGTCGCGCCGGTGAACAGCACCAGCTTGGGATCCTGGTAGCGCCGCCCGGCTTCGTTGAAAACCTGCTGCCAAGTCTGTTCGGTGCTGCCGAGCACCTTGGAAACGAAGGTGGCCATTTCGTCGTTGGCAGGCGGTTTGTGTGCCGGCTGGCTGGCCGACGAACGGCTGTTGCTCGACGAGAGGTTCATGATCACCGACGGGTCGATGCCGAAGAAATAACTCGCGGCCAGGGCAAGAACCACTGTTCCGACGCCGACCGTACCGCGCCCGACACCGCCGCCGCCCCGGCGGTCTTCGACGTTGTTGCTGGCGCTTTGATCATCAAGCCGCATCGCTCATTCCTCCTGTGTCAAGCTGCGTAAGGGATGCTAACAGACGGCATGCACAATTGCATCCATGCCCGCCGCACGGCTGAGGTCACGCCGACAAGCGGGTGCTTGTTTGCGCGCGTAGCCATTGTTCGAGAATGGTCAGAATCCAAATCATTTCACCGTAATACGCCGGATGCTCGCGCAGGAATTGCGAGAACAGGCGGTTGACGAAATCCGCCCGGACGATGCCGCGTGCGGCCAACTGCTGCAGCGAATCCTCCGCCAGTGCTTTCAGTGCCGGGTCGCGTGCGGCCCAGACGCCGAAAGGCAGGCCAAAGCCTTTCTTCTTCTTGCTGATGATTTCGTCCGGCAGAAAGCCGCGCAATGCTTCCTTGAAGAACCAGCGCAGCTTCATCCGTTTCAGCTTCCAGTCGGGAGACAAGCGCATCGAAAAATCGGTGATCGCATCCGACAGCAAGGGGTAGGCGACCTGAATGCCAGCCATCTGTGTCGCGCCGCGCACTTTCGGCAGGTCGCTGTCGGCCAGGGTGTAGCGCCAGTCGTAAGCCAACATGCGGTTGACCAGACTGTCAGTTTGACATTCGTCCCAGGTGGCGCGCATGTGCCGCCGGGGTTCCTGCAGATCGATCCGCTCAAGAAGTTCCGCCGCCAGGACCTGGGCCGGGTCAAGCTGCACGATCAGGTTGAAACTCTGCATGCGGTCGGGCATGGGAATGCGCGAATGGCGGACATAACCGGTGGCCTGCTTCAAGCCGGGAATGCGGCGCAACGGACTGGCCTCGCCACAGAGTGGTTCGATCATCTGTCGCAAGCCTTGCGGAACGGCCTGATAGTAATTGAACAGCTTTTGCGTCGCGTAACGCGAATTGCCGCCGAACAGTTCGTCGCCGCCATCGCCGGCGAGCATCTTGCTGCAGCCATCGGCACGGGCGAGCTTGGCGCAGTAATACGCCGGCAGCGCCGACGAATTGCCAAACGGCTGGTCGTGGTGTTGTGCAACCGCCGGCAGGCTGGCGACCAGATCGGCGGGGGTGACGTAGTATTCGTGATGCTCACAACCGAAGTGTTTGGCGGCAAGGCGCGCGTACTCCATTTCATCGTAACCCTGCGCATCGAAGCCGATCGAGTACACCGGTGCCGCCCGGCCGGTAATCCGGCAGAGCATGCCGGCGACGGTCGAACTGTCGGTACCACCGGAAAGAAAAGCGCCGACACGTGCGTGGTTGCCGATCTGCTCGCTGACGCTGTCACGGATCAATTGGCGAAAGGTTTCACGCGCGTCGGCGAATGATGACCGCTGGCGATCGTCGAAACGTAGCGGCCAGTGGCGTTGCCATTGTGCGCCGTCCGCGTCTACGTACAGACTGTAGGCGGCAGGCAGCCGCTGAACACGGCGGAAGATCGTTCGCGGCGCGGGAATCATGTGGAAGTACAGATAATCGTAAATCGCCTGCGCGTCGATTTCGTCACCGCGTCCGGCCACACAGTCTGCGCGGTCGGCAAAGGCCAAAACCCCTGCCTCGTGGCGATAACACATTGTTTCCACAGCGAAGCGATCGACGGCGATCAACACGCAGCGTCGGGCATTGTCGACGATGGCCAGTGCATAGCTGCCGCCCAGCTGCTTGACCATCTCGCGACCTGAACGCTGCCAGGCGGCGAGCAGTCCTGCGGCCGAAGTGGCCTGCGCTGTCGCTGACGAATCGTCGGCCGTACGCAGCGACGGCGAGCCGATCGATACGCAAACGGCGCTGTCGTCGCAAGCGATGTTGTCGCCGTGCCAGGCAAGCGCGGCCAGTGGCAGCGGCGCACAGCGGGTGTCGAAAAGTTTGTTCAGATCGATCTGGCCGGAAAGTCTTGCTTTCATGGAGTCTCGGTTGTCGGCGGTGAGTGGGCGGTACGCTTATTTTATGGCCATGGCGATTCAATTGCCGACCGGCGCTGGCAAGGATAGCCGGAATGTTCGGACGATCACGCTGGTGCACTGAAACTTGCGCTTACGGTTCGCAACGGATGACGGATGTTGAGTTAAACGCTGGCGGGGCGCATCGTACGCCAAAGTCGACGGGCTTGTCGTGTCGGATTGCGTTACTTTGCGCTTTGTGTTCCCGGAGAGCAGCCAATCGAGGTTCAAGCGAAGAGGTTGAGGGCAGATCGTCGATCGGTTTCAATGGCCGTCGCGCTGGCATAAGCGGCACGCATCCGTTCACCCTGTGCCGGTTTTTCCGTTGGTGAGGCGTCCGCAGGCTGCGAGCCGCCCTGGCTGCCGGAAGTCTGGCGTTGCCGGACCAGTTCGGCGCTGGCCTGCATGGCCATGCGCGTGGCCATGGCGGCGATCTGTCGATCCTGCGGTGATGGTTCGGCCGGGGCGAGTGCCGCAGCTTTGATCCGCGTCGCTTTAACCAGCGTTTCCTGCGGATCGCGTCCGGTGGAAGTATCGATCGACACTTCTCCGCCGATGGCATAACGTTGGCCATCCGGACCGTTTTCATAAGTAAAGCTGGCGCCGTGACGAACCAGACTGCCACCCGCGGCGACATGCGCCATTTCGTGGGTGCGCACTTCCCGGTCGCGTTGCTGCAGTGTCCGTACCCGTTGCAGCTCGGCCTCGGAAAGCAGTTTTCCATTCTGTCCGGCCCGTTGCGCAACGCGGCGGGCTTGGCCTTCGCTGAAATCCTTCGCCGAACCTGCACTCGGGGCGACGGAAACAGCATTCTCCGCGCTCGTTGACGCCGGCGCGCGTGCCGTCGAATAGGCAATGGCGCCGGAAAGACCGACGATCATCAGACGTTTTCAGGAAACGAGCCGCAATAGCGCTGACGCCGGGGAGCCGACCGCCGCCGCCCGGGAAGGGCTCCCCGAACGGATGTCGTCAAGCGGTAATGCGTACCGCCGGTGTATTGGCTTGCTTGCTGCTGTTGCCGGCGTTGATGTTGAACAGGTTCAGCGCTTGCCGGTTACGGGCCAGACGTTCATTGGTCGCCGTTTTTTCGGCCTGGGACGTCTCGTTGCTCGTCGTGGAGGCTGTCGTTGGCTGGCTAGTGGCATTGGCTGGCACCGTTGAGGAAGTGCTGCTCTTCGCGGCCGATTTGCCCTCGCTCCTTGCGGCAGCGGCGCGCTCACGCGCTGCCATCTCGTGTGCTGCCGTGCTGATTTCGACTTTCGCGCTCGCTGGCCGCTGACTGGCCGCTGCTGGATTGGACGCTGCAGTTGGCGACTTTTGGACGGTGCTCGTTGCTTGATTGGACGTGATGGTCGAATGACTCGACACAGCAGTACTCAGGTTGATCATGATTTCTCCTCCAGAACGGACGGTCGATACGGCGCCTGTCCGTAACAGCGCGACAAGCGATCAGGGAACGCGCGAGGTCAAAAAGATTCCCGCTGACCAGCCTGTATGTTTTCCAGTATAGGAGCCGAAATCAGCTTCCGCGAGCCTGATTCTCAGCGAAGCAGGAAGCTTTTCTCGTTTCTCAGATCGTTCCGGCTGCGCGCAGGGCGGCGATTTCCGTCGCGGAGTAAGCCAGTTGGCGGAGAATTTCGTCGGTGTGGGCGCCGAGTGCCGGGCCCAGCCATGCCGTCTGTCCCGGCGTCGCCGATAGCTTCGGCACGATGGCGGGTATCTTGAATGACTTGCCGTCGGGCAGCGTCGCCGTTTCGAGCATTTGCCGGGCGAGGTACTGCGGGTCGGCGAAGATGTCGGCGATCGAATAAACGCGCGATGCGGGGACATCGGCCGTGGCCAGGACGCGCACGACTTCGCTCTCGTCATGCGCCGATACCCAGGCGTTGATCACGGCGTACAGCTCGTCCCGGCGCTGGTCGCGGCCGGCGTTGTCGCTCAGTTGCGGGTCGTCGGCCAGATCGGCGCGGCTGATGGTCAGCATTAACCGCCTGAAGATGGCGTCACCATTGGCGCCGATGGCGACGTGTTTGCCGTCGCGGGTGGTGTGGGTGCTCGACGGGGTGATGCCGGGCATGATGTTGCCGGTACGCTCGCGGATGAAACCAAAAACGTCGAATTCGGGCACCAGCGATTCCATCATCGCGAACACCGCTTCGTACAAGGCGACATCGACCATTTGTCCCTGGCCGCTGCGCTCCTTGTGACGCAGGGCCATCAGTGTACCGATCACTCCCCAGAGCGCGGCGATCGAATCGCCGATAGAAATGCCCGTTTTGACCGGTGGACGATCCGGAAAGCCGGTGACGTAGCGCAGTCCGCCCATCGATTCGCCGATGGCGCCGAAGCCGGGCTGCTGCGCCAGCGGTCCCGTTTGCCCAAAACCGGAAAGGCGCAGCATCACCAATCCGGGGTTGATTGCCGACAAGGGCTCCCAACCGAGTCCGAGTTTTTCCAGGACGCCGGGGCGGAAGTTTTCGATCAACACGTCGGCGTCGGCAACCAGTTGTTCGACGATGCGTCGACCGGCCGGATGCTTGAGATTGACGGTCAACGATTTCTTGTTGCGTGATTGCACATACCACCACAACGAGGTGCCCTGGTAGAGCTTGCGCCATTTGCGCAAAGGGTCACCGCCGTCGGGAGACTCGATTTTGATCACTTCGGCGCCGAATTCGGCCAGGATGCGCGCCGCGAAAGGTCCGGCGATCAGGCTGCCGAGTTCGATGACTTTCAGATCCTTTAATGGGAGGCTAGAAATTTTCATGCGCTGTGAAGGCTGCCGTACGTTTTCCCGACGTATCGCAGCCGGGAAAGAAACAAGCCCCCTGGACGGGGGCTTGCTGTCGCTTGGGGGAAGCGAAGCCGATCCTACATGCGGGCGATCATCGCATCGCCAAATTCCGAGCACGATACTTCGGTGGCACCGTCCATCAGACGGGCGAAGTCGTAAGTGACGATCTTGTCACCAATGGCGTTTTCCATACCTTTGATGATCAGATCGGCCGCTTCGAACCAGCCCAGGTGACGCAGCATCATCTCCGCTGACAAAATCAGCGAACCCGGATTGACCTTGTCCAGACCGGCGTATTTCGGTGCCGTGCCGTGCGTCGCTTCGAAGCAGGCATACTGATCGGAAATGTTCGCTCCGGGAGCGATGCCGATGCCGCCGACCTGCGCGGCGAGCGCGTCGGAAATGTAATCGCCGTTGAGGTTGGTGGTGCAGATGACGTCATACTCGGCCGGGCGCAGCAGAATCTGCTGCAGGAAGGCGTCGGCGATCGAATCCTTGATGACGATGCCGTTGGGCAGTTTCAGCCACGGGCCGCCGTCGATCGGCTGGCCGCCGAATTCGTTCTGTGCCAGGCTGTAAGCCCAGTCACGGAAAGCGCCTTCCGTGAATTTCATGATGTTGCCCTTGTGCACGATGGTCACCGACTTGCGCTTGTTGGTGATCGCGTATTTGATCGCGGCACGCACCAGACGCTCGGTGCCTTCCTTGGAAACCGGCTTGATGCCGATGCCGGAGCTGTCCGGGAAACGGATTTTCTTGACGCCCATTTCCTCGCGCAGGAAATTGATGACTTTCTTGCAACCGTCCGAACCGTTTTCCCACTCGATGCCGGCGTAAATGTCTTCGGTGTTTTCGCGGAAGATCACCATATTGGTTTTCTCCGGGTTCTTCAACGGCGAAGGAACACCACGGAAATACTGAATCGGCCGCACGCACTGGTAAAGGTCGAGTTCCTGACGCAAGGCGACGTTCAGCGAGCGGATGCCGCCACCGACCGGCGTGGTCATCGGACCCTTGATCGACACCGAATACTCCTTGAGCGTATCGAGAGTCTCTTTCGACAACCAGACGTCGGAACCGTAAAGCTGCGTCGACTTTTCGCCGGCGTAGACTTCCATCCAGTAGATTTTTTTGGCACCACCGTAAGCTTTGGCCACTGCCGCATCGACCACTTTGAGCATCACCGGCGTGATATCGATGCCGATGCCGTCGCCCTCGATGAACGGGATGATCGGGTTGTCGGGGAAAGCTTGCCCGGGAACAATTTTCTGGCCGCCTTGCGGGACTTTGATCAGACTTTCGCTCATGCCAACTCCAAATAGTATGGTGATATCCGGTTCGGGTGCCAGCATCGCGGGCTGGCAGTAGCGCGTGGGCGCACGGTTTGGCTGCCGATCGCACGAAGCGGCGTGGGTGGGTACGAGGTAGCGTGATGGTCCATGCTCCTGCGGCACCATCCGCGATTATGGCCGAAATGCGCCTTTGCTACCAGCGGTTCCGGTCAATGCCAGCAGTTCTCATTTCAAACCCAGGCAAGGCGGCTGTTGGCGTAAGTGTGCGCAG
>CAYRXO010000145.1:0-9366 GCA_964428215.1 uncultured Candidatus Accumulibacter sp.
GTCGGCAATCACAGCCGAATTCTCGCAGCACTTGAATTGTTCTGCGTTTCCCTAATGTTTCCAGGCACCGATGAAGTTCTCAAGCTGGCGCCCGATGCCGGATCGATCAAGGCGGCACAGGGGTTGCTTCTGCCGGCACGCTGGGTGCGCGCGGAGTTCGACGATCAGGCTGTGTGGGGTGAATGCCGGGGCAGCGGCTCGACGCCGTATCAGGTGCAGGTCGATCGCGAGGGGCCGGCTTTTCGTTGTTCGTGTCCGAGCCGCAAATTTCCCTGCAAACATGGCCTGGCTTTGTTGCTGCGGCTGGCGCAACAGCCCGACGCCTTTACCCGGGCGGCAGCGCCGCCGTGGGTCAGCACCTGGCTGCAGTCGCGTCGGCAGCGCGCCGAACTGCGGGAGAACGCGGTAAAACCGGTGGCGTCCGCCGAGGAGCAAGGCCCGGCGGCGGAGGCTGGCAGCGAACCCTCCACCGGGCGGCGCGATGCGCTACGCCAGCAGCGTTGGCAAGCCGGACTCGACGAACTCGAACTGTGGCTCAACGACGGCATCCGGCACGGCCTGGCTCGCTTGTCCGCACAAGCGGCGGCTTGCGACGAGATCGCCGTGCGCATGGTCGATGCCCAGTTGCCGGGACTGGCGTTTCGTCTGCGCCATCTTGGCCGGCTGCTCGGCGACGGTGATTTCCAGCCGGCGCGGGCTCTCGGGCAGATGGGACAACTGCGATTGCTGATCGACGCCAGCCGCCGGCTGGACGAATTGCCGGCTGCCGTGCAGGCCGATCTGCACTACGCCCTGGGCAGCAGCCCGAGCCGGGAAAGCGTGCTTGCTGCAGGCGAACGCCTGGCCGACGACTGGCTGGTCATCGGCCAGAGTTGCCAATTGCAGGATCGGCTGTGGGAACGGCGCGCCTGGCTGCTCGGCGGGCGCAGCGGACGCTGGGCGATGTGGCTCGATCATGCGCACGGCAGCCGGGATTTTGGCGCGGCCGTCACCACCGGCAGCTGCTGGCGGGGTGCGCTGGCCTTTTATCCGGGCAACTCGCCCTTGCGGGCGGCACGCGTCGAAGGGGCGGCCGACGGGATGCCGATGCCGTGGTCGTCTCCGCTGCCGTTTCTCGACACGGCGCTCGACCGGCTGTCGACGGCTCTGGCCGCCAATCCCTGGCAGTTGCCGCAACCCTTGCTGGTTGGCGACGGCGTGCCGGTCCTCGACGCGCGCGGCTGGACGTTGTCGTGCCGCGGACGGCGCCGTCTGCGTCTCGACATCGCCGTCGAAGCCGGCTGGCCTTTGCTCGCTGAAAGCGGTGGCGAGCCGCTGCCGCTTTTTGGCGAATGGAGCGGCGAGTCGCTGCGTCCGTTGAGCGCCTGGCGCTTTTCGCCGCCACTTTGCCGCGTGTGGGTCAACGAATGAGTTCGCCGCTGCAGCAACTGGCGATGCAGGCGCTGCTCGGCAGCGAACGGCAGCCCTTGCGTTTGCCGGCCGTCGACGGGCCAGTCGGTGCCTTGTTGCAGCAGATCGCTCGCGAGGCGCAGGACGCCGAAAGCGCCGTACTGCGTCTTGCCGGCGTGCTGGCGCTGTGCGCTGAGGTCGCTTTTCAGCCGCCCGCGGCGGATGCGCCGGCGCTCGGTGTCTGTCCGGACGATCCCTGGCCGGCGGTCAGCGATCCCGTCCTCTGCGATGCGCTGCAACGGATCATCGACGAGGCGCCGGAGGCGCTGCAGCGTGCCGCCTTTCAGCGCCTGGCGGCGGCGGGCCATCGCCTGCCGCCGAGACTGCTGCCGGCGGCGCTGGCGCTCGGCAAACGTCTGCGCGGTGTCCGTGCGGATTTGTTGCCGGTGCTTGGCCAGCGCGGTTTCTGGCTGGCCGGCGTCAATCCGCACTGGCAGGCGGTGCTGGCGGATGACACTTCCGCGACGTTCGACGAGACGCTGTGGCACGACGGTACGCTGGCGCAGCGCCAGTCCTGCCTGCGCGCGCTGCGCGCCCGCGATCCGGCGGCCGCGCGCCAGCGCTTGCAGGAGGGATGGCGGGAGATGAGCGTCGACGAACGCCTGGCCTGGCTCGACATTCTGGCGGAAGGTTCGACGCTGGCCGACGAGGATTTCCTCACCATGCTGCTTGGCGACCGCAGCCGCGAAGTCCGTCAGCGTGCGGCGATGCAGCTCGCCGCTTTGCCGCCGTCGCGCTACGTCGAACGGATGACCGCCCGCGTGCGCGCGTGTCTGCTTCGGCAACGCCGTTTTTTCCGCCAGGAACTGCGCATCGAAGCGCCGGAAAGCTTTGCCGCCGAGTGGAAGAACGACGCGCTGGAGGAGAAATGTCCGCGCGCGGAAACGCTGGGCGAACGCGCCTGGTGGCTCTTCCAGCTGGTTCGCGCGCTGCCGCTGGCCTGGTGGCCGGCGGAAAGCGGGCTGACGCCGGCCGAACTGGTCCGCTGGGCGAACGCGGGCGACTGGGCCGACGCCCTGCTGTGCGCCTGGGGCAGCCGCCTGTCCTGGCAGACCGATAGCGACTGGGCGCACGCCTTGCTGGCCGATCCCCGCGCCTGCCGTCTGCTCGGCAGCGCGCCGCTGCTCGAGGCGCTGCCCGTCGTTCAGCGCGAACCGTACTGGCAGCAGTCACTCGACGATTCGTCCGCCGGGCCGCTCGGCAGCCAACTCGCGGCGATCGTGCACGGTTGCACGCAGGCGCGGGCGACGCCGTCGGACGCTTTGGCGCAGCGCGTCCTGCAGGCGGTGCGCGCGGCGCTGGCGCAGAAACAGACGCAGTGGGACAGCGCTTTGCGTGCCAGTTTCCCGGAATTCGTCGCGCTGATGCCGGACGAATGTTTACCGTTGCTGCTCGACTGGCCGTCCGAGGCCAGTCCGCCGTATTTCAATGACTCCCTGGCGCGCGCCTTGTCCTTTGTCCGGCTACGGCAAAGTCTGGCGCGCTTGCTGCCACTCAACCGTCCTCAATGATCAATGGTGAACGATGCCATGAGCCAAATCCTGCGCCAACACGCCGAACAGCAGTTTGCTGAAGAACTGGAACGACTCGGGAAAGGCGATAACCGCGAACGGCCGCACAACTGGCGCCTGTCGCCGTGGGCGGTCGCCACTTATCTGCTGGGCGGCACCTTGGATGACGGCTTTCAGGTCAGCGCCAAATACATCGGCAACCGGCGGCTGATCGAAACGGCGATCGCCACGCTGGCCACCGATCGCGGCCTGCTGCTCTTCGGCGTGCCGGGAACGGCGAAGTCGTGGGTGGCCGAACATCTGGCGGCGGCGATCAGCGGCGACTCGACACTGCTCGTCCAGGGAACCGCCGGTACCAGCGAAGAGCAGTTGCGTTACGGCTGGAATTACGCCGAGTTGCTGGCCAAGGGACCGAGCGCGGAGGCGCTGGTCGCCAGCCCGATGATGCGCGCCATGGCGCTGGGCAAGATCGCCCGCGTCGAGGAACTGACGCGGATTCCCGCCGACGTGCAGGACACGCTGATCACGCTGCTCTCGGAGAAGACCCTGCCGGTGCCGGAACTGGCGATCGAAACGCAAGCCCAGCGCGGCTTCAACGTCATCGCCACGGCCAATAATCGCGACAAGGGGATCAACGAGCTGTCGAGCGCGCTCAAACGGCGCTTCAACACCGTCATCCTGCCGCTGCCGGACAACGAGGACGACGAAGTGGCCATCGTCAGCAAGCGCGTCGCCGAAATGGGCCGCGCGCTGCAACTGCCCGGCGAACCGCCGGCGCTGAAAGAGGTGCGGCGGGTGGTGCGCATTTTCCGCGAACTGCGCCACGGACAGACCGAAGACGGCAAGACCCGGTTGAAAGTGTCCTCGGCCACCTTGAGCACCGCCGAAGCGATCTCGGTGCTCAACAGCGGCCTGGCTTTGGCCGGGTATTTTGGCGACGGCGTCCTGCGCGCGACGGACATCGCCGCCAGCCTGAGCGGGGCCATCGTCAAGGACCCGGTGCAGGATGCCGTCGTCTGGAGCGAATACCAGGAAACGGTGATCAAGGAACGCAGCGACTGGAAAGATCTCTACCGGGCGTGCAAGGAGTTGAATTGAGCGGTCGCTGTGAGCACGATGTCCCCGCTGAACGTTGCCGGATGAGCCGCCGATGAGTGCCGCTTCCGCCTGCCATCTGTTCGGCATCCGCCACCACGGACCGGGCAGCGCACGCAGTCTGCTGCGCGCGCTGGAGGCTTTGCAGCCGGACTGTCTGCTCGTCGAGGGACCGCCGGAAGGCGAGGAATTGCTTGCCCTGCTTGACGATGCCGCCTTGCAGCCGCCGGTGGCGCTGTTGATCTACGATCCGGACGCGGCGCAGCAGGCGGTTTTTTACCCGTTTGCCGAATTTTCGCCGGAATGGAACGCGCTGCGTTTTGCCCGCGCGCGGGGGATTCCGGCACGCTTCATCGATTTGCCGGTGGCGCACAAACTGGCGCTGGCACGCGCTGCCGACGAGGCTGCCGATGATGCCACACTGGCTGAAGGCAATACGGGCGACGAGCCGGCGACCGCTCTGGCCGCCGACCCGCTCGACTGGCTCGGCCGCGCCGCCGGTTACGGCGACGGGGAAGCGTGGTGGAACCACCTGGTCGAAGAACGCGGCGACTGTTTCGATCTGTTCACCGCCATCGGTGAAGCGATGAGCAGCGTACGCGCCGAAGTGCCCGTCCGCCGCCGACCTGCCGATCAGCGTCTCGAAGCACTGCGCGAGGCGCACATGCGCAAATGCCTGCGCCAGGCCGAAAAAGACGGTTACACGTGCATTGCCGTCGTCTGCGGTGCCTGGCACGTGCCGGCCTTGCAGACGCTGCCGGCGGCGAAAAGCGACAACGAACTGCTGAAAGGCTTGCCGAAAGTGCGGGTCAGCGCCACCTGGGTGCCGTGGTCGAATCATCACCTCAGCTTCGCCAGCGGATACGGCGCCGGCGTCATCGCGCCGGGCTGGTACGAGCATCTCTGGCGTTGCCCGCCCGAACGGCGGGCGATCGGCTGGCTGGCGCGCGCCGCGCGCCTGCTGCGTGATGAGGGGCTCGATTGTTCGTCGGCGCATCTCATCGAAGGCGTGCGGCTGGCGGAAACGCTCGCCGCATTGCGCGAGCGCGCGCAGCCGGGGCTGGACGAACTCGATGAGGCCTTGCGCAGCGTCGTCTGCCTGGGCGACGAGGCGCCGATGCAACTCATCAGGCAGCGGTTGACGGTCGGCAATCGGCTCGGCCAGACGCCGGACAGCGCGCCGGCGGTGCCCTTGCAACGCGATTTGCTGCAGCGGCAGAAAAGTCTGCGTCTGAAAGCGGATACGGCACAGAAACTGCTCGACCTCGATCTGCGCCAGCCCATCGACCTCAAACGCAGTCATCTGCTGCATCGCCTGAATCTGCTCGATATCGACTGGGGCAGGCTGCAGCGTCAGCGGCGGCAGGTGAAAGGCAGCTTTCATGAGCTGTGGCAGTTGCAATGGGAGCCGGCGATGACCGTCGCGGTCATCGACGCCAGCCGCTGGGGCAACACGGTCATCGAAGCCGCCGTCGCCATCGCCGTCGATCGCGCCGGAAAATCGCACGCACTGCCGGAACTCGCGGCGTTGATCCAGCAGGTTTTGCTGGCCGATCTGCCGCCGGCGATTGCGGCGGTCGGACGGGCGCTGGAAAATCAGGCCGCCGTGGTCAGCGACGTCGGGCAATTGCTGGCGGCGATTCCGCCCTTGGCCCATGTCGCGCGCTACGGCAATGTGCGGCAGACGGACGCCGGCATGGTCGAACAACTGCTCGACAGCCTGCTGCCGCGCGCGGCGATCGGGCTGCCGGGCGCCTGTTCGGCGGTCGACGACGACGCGGCGACGGCGCTGCGCGAGGGCATCGGCGCCACGCAGCAGGCGCTGCGTCTGCTAGCGCGGCCGGCGCTGCGCGAACAATGGCTGATGGCGCTCGAGCGCTTGTCCCGCCTCGATGCGGCACACGGCTTGCTGCGCGGCCAGGCGGCGCGCCTGCTGTTCGACGAGCAGGCCGCCGACAGCGAACTGACCGGCCGCCGGATGAGCCTGGCCTTGTCGGCGGCGAACGAACCGGCCGTCGCTGCGGCGTGGCTGGAAGGCTTTCTCGATCGCAGCGCACTGATCCTGCTGCACGATCAGCCGCTGTGGACGATGGTCGATCAGTGGTTGACCTCGCTGAGCGCGGCACATTTTTTGCGCGTTCTGCCTCTCTTGCGGCGTGCGTTTGCCGGCTTCAGCGTGCCGGAACGGCGGCAACTCGGCGAACGCGCCCGCCAGCCGACGCTTGCCTTGTCCGTCGCCGCCGGGCCGGCTTGGCAGGCTGCGCGCGCCGAACGCGTGTTGCCCTTGTTGCGCCAGTTCCTCGGCTTGCCGGAGACGGCGCGTACGGAGGAGGGCGGATGAGCGATCTTTCCCCGCTGTCGCCGTCCGCCGCGCCAGCGAGCAACACGCCGGACGGTGAGCGCCTGCGCCGCTGGCGGCTGGTCCTGGGCGAAGCGGCGCAGGACAGTGATCAGGCAGCGATGCTCGCCGGCGACGATCTGCGTATCGATCAGGCTTTGGCCGCGCTGTACGACGCGCAGGAAAACGCCGGCCTGCGTGGCGGCAGCGGCGCTTCGGCGCCGCGCGTCGCCCGTTGGCTGGGCGACATCCGTGAATATTTTCCGGCCAGCGTCGTGCAGGTGATGCAGAAGGATGCGTTTGAACGGCTTGACCTGCGCAGCATGCTGCTGCAGCCCGAGATGCTGGCCGCCGCGCAGCCGGATGTGCATCTGGTGGCGACACTGATTTCGCTGGGGCGGGTGATCCCGGCGAAGACGCGGGAGACCGCGCGCCAGGTGGTGCATAAAGTCGTCGCTGCCCTGCAGAGAAAGCTCGAAGAACCGCTGCGCAGTGCGATCAGCGGTGCGCTCAACCGGGCCGAACGCAACCGTCGGCCGCGGCATGCGGAAATCGACTGGCGCCGCACCATTCAGGCCAATCTGCGCCATTGGCAAGCCGACTATCGGCGTCTGATTCCGCAAACCTTGATCGGCTATGGCCGGCGGGCGCGCCGCACGCAACGCGAAGTGATCCTCTGTATCGACCAGAGCGGCTCGATGGCTGCCTCGGTGGTCTATGCGAGCATCTGCGGCGCGGTGATGGCGGCGCTGCCGGCGGTGAAAACGCGGCTGGTCGTTTTCGATACTGCGGTGGTCGATCTCAGCGAGCAGCTCGACGACCCGGTCGACCTGCTCTTCGGCGTGCAACTCGGCGGCGGCACCGACATCAACCGGGCCGTCGGCTATTGTCAATCCCTGATCAGCGATCAGCGCAATACCATTCTGGTGCTGATCTCCGACCTCTACGAAGGCGGCGTTGAAAACGCTCTGTTGCAACGCGCCAGCGAGCTGCTGCAGTCCGGCGTGCAACTGATCGTCCTGCTCGCCTTGAGCGACGAGGGGGCGCCGGCTTACGATCATCGGCTGGCCGCCAAACTGGCCGCGCTCGGCGTGCCGTCTTTCGCCTGCACCCCCGACCTGTTCCCGGATCTGATGGCAGCGGCCATCCGCCGCCAGGACGTCGGCCTGTGGGCGGCACAACAAGGCATCGTCGCTGCCCGCGCCGAGCGCTGAGCAACGACGGTGCATGGAAAAATCATTGAAGGAATGCGTATGTCTTGTTCATCGCTGATGGTGCAGGGAACCACCTCGGATGCCGGCAAATCGACGCTGGTCGCCGCGCTGTGCCGGATTCTCAAACGACGCGGTGTGCGCGTCGCGCCATTCAAACCGCAGAACATGGCGCTCAACTCGGCGGTGACCAGCGATGGCGGCGAAATCGGCCGTGCGCAGGCCTTGCAGGCGCTGGCGGCCGGCCTGCCGCCGCACAGCGATTTCAACCCGGTGCTGCTCAAGCCGAGCAGCGATTGCCAGGCGCAGGTGATCATCCATGGCCGGGTGGCCGAAAATCTCGACGCCCGCGACTATCATGCCTACAAGCCGCGGGCGATGCAGGCGGTGCTCGCCTCCTGGCAACGGCTATGCGCCGCCTATGACTGCATCCTCGTCGAAGGCGCCGGTTCGCCGGCGGAAATCAATCTGCGCGCGCGCGACATTGCCAACATGGGTTTTGCCGAAGCGGTCGATTGTCCGGTGATTCTGATCGCCGACATCGACCGCGGCGGTGTCTTCGCGCATCTGGTCGGCACGCTCGACTTGTTGTCGGCCAGCGAACAGGCGCGGGTCAAGGGCTTCGTCATCAACCGTTTCCGCGGCGACATCGGCTTGCTCGAACCGGGTCTGCGCTGGCTCGAGGCGCGGACCGGCAAGCCGGTGCTGGCCGTATTGCCCTATCTGCACGGGCTGTTCATCGATGCCGAGGACGCCATTGCCGTCGGACAGGTGGCGAACGAGCGCGCGTGGCTGAAAGTGATCGCTCCGGCCCTGCCGCGGGTATCGAATCACACCGACCTGGACGCGCTGCGTCTGCATCCGCAGGTCGATTTCCGCTGGATCGCGCCGAACGAAACACCGCCGTCCGCCGACCTGATCGTCCTGCCCGGCTCGAAGTCAGTGCGCAGTGATCTCGACTGGCTGCGTGCGCAAGGCTGGTCGACGGCGATCAAGCGCCATTTGCGTTACGGTGGCAAGCTGATCGGGCTGTGCGGCGGTTTCCAGATGCTCGGCCGGCGCATCGAGGACCCGCACGCTCTCGAAGGACCGGCTGGCGGCAGTGACGGGCTGGCATTGCTCAACCTGAGCACACGTCTGGAACACGGTAAGCAGTTGCGCAACGTCAGCGGCCGGCTGGCGTTTGCCGAGCAGGCGGCGCTGCGCGGCTACGAGATTCATCTCGGCGTCACCACCGGCGACGATCTGGCCCGGCCGGCGGTACGGTTCGACGATGGGCGGGTCGATGGCGCAATTTCCAGCGACCAGCAGATCCTTGGCACCTATTGCCACGGTCTGTTCGATCACCCCGATGCGCTGGCCGCCTTGCTGGCCTGGGCAGGCGTCGCCGACAGCGAGCGCGTCGACCTGGCCGCACGCCGGGAGGCGGATATCGATCGCCTCGCCGACGCCGTCGATACGGCGATGGACTGGGACAAGCTGACCGCTCTGCGCCTGTTGGGCTGACAGGCTGTCTTGATCCGGAATTGTCTGCATTGACCCGTCTGACGACTTGTGTTGTAATCCCGCCTCCCTCGTGGTCGGGTTGAATGCTGTGAAATCTGGACGTCAGCGGCAGCCGTTTGATGGACGGCGGATTGCCAGAACACAGTGCTTCGTTTGCTCGTTTCTCCCGACAGCGATCCGCAGAAGGGCGATTAACTCAGCGGTAGAGTGCCACCTTCACACGGTGGAAGTCAGTGGTTCGAACCCACTATCGCCC
>CAYRXO010000146.1:0-9313 GCA_964428215.1 uncultured Candidatus Accumulibacter sp.
GTGCCGTGCCGTGCCGTGCCGTGCCGTGCCGTGCCGTGCCGTGCCGTGCCGTGCCTGCAGTCATTGGACAGCTTTTTACTCGCTTGCGGAACTCGAATGCCGATAAGTCTGTACGGCGAATTCTTTGCCTGACGCGAGGGTCAATCTATTCTCCGTTTCCAGCGCGAAGCCGACAGTCGCGGCATTGCGGCACATCTCAGCCGGAGAAACGAGGTTCATCACGGGGACCAGCTTTTGAATGCTGGCGTATGGGGACGGCGTCACAGCGTGCACATGCACGGACGGTTGCTGCAGTACAACGATCAGGCGACCGCCGGGAGCGCAGACACGCGCCAGATTGTCCAGCGTGGCAGGCAGCGAGACGTACTCGAAGACCAGTGCGGCGTAGATCAGATCGACGGGAGCAAATGGCAATGGACCGAGCTGAATATCGGCGACGTGCAATTCGAGTCCGGGCCGCTGTCCGCGATAGCGTGACGAAGTGGCGGCGATATAGTCGGGGTTGATGTCGACGCCGACCACACGCCTAACCGTCACCGGGAGTCTGTCCAGACCGTTGCCGCCGGCACAGCCGATGATGGCGACAGATTCCGGTGAGAACTGCTGCACGGTCGCCGCCAACTGGGAGGCAAACATTTCACCCTGCGCGACTGCCGGCAGCGAAATGTGCGATTCGTAATCGGAGAGCGGGATTTCCAGCCAGGGGTTGCGCATCGTTGTTCCAGGAAATGAGAAAAAAACAGAGTCATGGCAGCGCACACGGCGCTGGAAAAGGGTTTTCGTGCTGGACGGCCAGCGACCGGTTTTTCATTGAAAAGTGTCATAAGCGAACTTGACGATGAACGCGCTGACGACGAGAAGGAACGCTACCCGCACGAAACCACTGCCATGGCGCAACGCCAGATGGGTGCCGAGCAGCGAGCCGAGGACGTTGCAGCTGGCCATCGCGATCGCTAGTCCGGGCAGGAAGTGGCCGTGCGGAATGAAAAAGGCCAGCGCGGCGAAATTGGTCGCGGCGTTGACCACTTTTGCCGCTGCCGAGGCGTGCAGAAAGTCGAAGCCGAAAAAACGGATGAAGAGAAAAATCAGGAAGCTGCCGGTCGCCGGACCGAAAAAGCCGTCGTAGAAGCCGATCACGCCGCCGAGCAGCACGGCGTAGATCAGCTCGCGGCGTCCGCTGTGCTGCGGCGCATGTTCGGCCCCGAAATCCCGCCGCAGGAAGGTATAGACGGCCGCGGCGATCAACAGCAGCAGAATCAGCAGTCGCAACATGGCCGATGGCAGCCAGGCGACGACCATCGCGCCGAGATAGGCGCAGACGAGCGCGGCACAGGCTGCCGGCAAGGTCGTCCGCCACGGCATGCGCACGCGGCGCGTGTAGCGCCAGGCGGCATTGAGCGTACCGAAAATGCTGGAAAACTTGTTGGTCCCGAACAGCGTTGCGATGCTGTAGTGCGGCAAAGCGCTGAACAAGGCCGGAATCTGGATCAGCCCCCCCCCGCCGACCACCGAATCGATGAAACCGGAAAAGAACGCCACCAGCGCCAGTCCGGCAAGCAAAAAGACGTCGAGTCCGTCGACGCCGATCAACCCGGATCTCCCGGCGTCGCGCGGCGATGGTTTCCAATGAAAGAGGCAGGGTTTTCCTGTGGCAAGCGGGCGGGCATAAGGTCTGACATGGCTTCCTCAATGTAACCGGTCACGATTGAGTCCTTACAATTGTCGGCTTTTGCAATTGGTAAGTTGCGGACGATTTGCTAGAATGACGCACTTTTTTTGATTTACAGATGAACTTTGTCAAGGAGTCTTGTGATGGAAAATATTGAGCAGCGTGTCAAAAAGATCGTCGCTGAACAGTTGGGCGTCAACGAAGCCGACATCAAGAATGAGTCTTCGTTTGTCGACGACCTGGGCGCCGATTCGCTCGACACGGTGGAACTGGTGATGGCTCTCGAAGAGGAATTCGAATGCGAAATCCCCGATGACGAAGCCGAAAAAATCACTACTGTTCAGCAAGCCATCGACTACGTGCTGGCACACAAAAAATAATCGGCTTCCCGCCCTGCGCGGCAGTCGACAGGGGGAGTGATACATCCCCGGATCACACGTCGCATTCATTTCCTGGAGCAAATCTTGGTACGTCGCAGAGTGGTCATCACTGGTCTTGGAATCGTTTCGCCGGTCGGCAATACGGTAGACGAAGCGTGGCGGAACATCGTTGACGGACGTTCGGGGATCGATCGCATCACGCGTTTCGACGCCTCCGCTTTTCCGGTGCGCATTGCCGGAGAAGTGAAAGGTTTCAATATCGGGCAATACCTGCCGATCAAGGATGCACGGCGGATGGATGTATTCATTCATTACGGCATGGCTGCCGGCTTGCAAGCCATCGCCGACGCCGGTTTGAATGACGACAGCCGTCTGAATCCAGAACGCATTGGCATATCGATCGGTTCAGGAATCGGTGGTTTGCCGATGATCGAATCGACCTGCGACGATTTTGCCGCGGGCGGCGTGCGCAAAGTGTCACCCTTCTTCGTTCCCGGTTCGATCATCAACATGATTTCCGGCAACCTGTCGATTCTGAAAGGCTACAAGGGGCCGAATCTCTCGCTGGTCAGCGCCTGCGCGACGGGAACGCACAGCATCGGCGATGCCGGCCGGCTGATCGAATACGGCGACGCCGAGGTGATGATCGCCGGCGGTGCCGAAGGCTGTGTTTCCAAGCTCGGGCTCGGTGGTTTTTGTGCACCCCGCGCGTTGTCAACGCGCAATGACGACCCACAGACGGCCAGCCGGCCCTGGGATATCGATCGCGACGGTTTCGTTCTCGGGGAAGGTGCCGGTGTCGTCGTGCTCGAAGAATATGAGCACGCGAAAGCCCGCGGCGCACGTATCTACTGCGAGCTGGCCGGATTCGGCATGAGTTCTGACGCGCATCACATGACCGCTCCTTGCGAAGATGGCGAGGGCGCGGCGCGTTGCATGCGCAACGCCTTGCAAAATGCCGGTTTGAACAGCAATGAAGTGCACTACATCAACGCGCATGGCACCTCGACCCCGCTGGGCGACAAAGCCGAGACGGTGGCCGTCAAACGCGCTTTTGGCGAACAGGCGTATAAACTGGTCGTCAGCTCGACCAAGTCGATGACCGGCCACCTGCTGGGGGCGGCCGGCGGTATCGAAGCGGTGTTTTCCATTCTGGCGGTGCACCATCAGATCGCACCGCCGACGATCAACATTTTCAACCAGGATCCAGCCTGCGATCTCGACTACTGCGCCAACGAAGCGCGGTCGACGCCGATTGGCGTGGCGATCTCGAATTCCTTCGGTTTTGGCGGCACCAACGCTTCGGTTGCCTTCAAGCGCCTGTTGTAGGGTTTCTTGTAAGCTTGACTGGTCGCTGTGCGTCTGCCGATACGAATCGCACTGCGTTCCTCCCGACTGCTGATCGGCCTGCTTGCCGGGCTGCACGTCCTGGCAGCTGTGAGTGTTATCATCCTTCCCTGGGCGATGTGGTTGCGCGCGGCTTTGCTTGCCGGCGTCGTCATTTCACTCTGGCGCTCGCTGCCGCCAGCCCCGGTGAATGGACTGCGGCTCGGCGAACGCGGTCAATTGACCTTGCTTTATCCGCAGGCTGAACTGCTACCGGTCCGCGTCTGCCCGGATACGACCGTTTTCAGCCAGTTGATCGTCTTGCGCGTGCGCGAAGACGAAAGCAACCGCGTGCTCAGTTATCCACTGTTGCCTGACAGCATGTCCAGCGAAGAATTCCGCCGCCTGCGTCTCTGGCTGCGCTGGCAGATCAGCGACGAAGTGCCGACGGACGGCGGCGCTTGAGCGTCGTGTTTTTCGCTTTCGGCAAGGTTTCCGGGTAATTGCGGCTGAAATGCAGGCCGCGGCTTTCGTGCCGCTGCAGAGCGCAACGGACGATCAGGTCGGCGGTGACCACCAGATTGCGCAATTCGATCAGGTCGTGACTGACCCGGAAGTGCGAGTAAAAATCGTCGATTTCCCTGAACAGCAGCCGGATGCGGTTTTGTGCGCGCTGCAGACGTTTGGTGGTACGGACGATGCCGACGTAGTCCCACATGAACCGGCGCAACTCGTCCCAGTTGTGCGCGATGACAATTTCTTCGTCCGGATCGCTGACCCGGCTGGCATCCCAAGGCGGCAGGGTCAGGGCCGGGCGGGACGGCTGTTGCAGAATGTCGTTGGCCGCAGCTTCGGCAAAGACCAAGCATTCGAGCAGCGAATTGCTGGCCAGGCGATTGGCACCGTGCAAGCCGGTACAGGAGGCTTCGCCGGCGACATACAGACCGGGCAGGTCGGTGCGCGCGCGCAAATCGGTGAGCACGCCACCGCAGGTGTAGTGGGCGGCCGGAACGACTGGGATCGGCTGACGGGTGATGTCGATTCCCAAGTCGAGGCAGCGCGAGAGAATGTTGGGAAAGTGTTCGTTGAGGAATTCGGCTGATTTGTGCGAAATGTCGAGATAAACGCAATCCAGGCCGCGCTTCTTCATTTCAAAATCGATCGCCCGGGCGACGACGTCACGCGGCGCCAATTCGCCGCGCGGGTCGTGGCGCGGCATGAAGCGGCTGCCGTCGGGCAGCAGCAGCAAGCCGCCTTCACCACGCACGGCTTCGGATATCAGGAATGACTTGGCCTGCGGGTGATAGAGGCATGTCGGATGAAACTGGATGAATTCCATGTTCGCCACCCGGCAGCCGGCGCGCCAGGCCATGGCGATACCATCGCCGGTCGAGGTGTCGGGATTGGTGGTGTATAGATAAACCTTGCCCGCGCCGCCGGTGGCGATGATCGTATGGCCGGCAGCGATGGTCAGCACTTCGCCGGTCTCGTTGTCGAGGACGTAAGCGCCGTGACAATGCGGCTCGGGCAGTCCCAGCTTCTCGCTGCTGATCAGGTCGATGGCGATATGGTGTTCAAGCAGCGTGATATTCGGCTGCTGGCGGATTTTGTCGGTCAGCGTCGTCTGCACGGCCAAACCAGTGGCGTCGGCAACGTGAATCACCCGGCGTGCGCTATGACCCCCTTCGCGGGTCAGGTGATAACCGCCTTCGTCGCGGGTGAAAGGAACGCCTTGCGCGATCAGCCAGTCGACCGCATGTCGGCCGTTCTCTATGACGAAACGCGTTGCGCGGGGATCGTTCAGAAAAGCGCCGGCGGTGAGCGTGTCGCGGATATGCGCCTCGATCGAATCACGATTGTCGAGAACCGCGGCGATGCCACCCTGCGCCCAGCTCGAGGCGCTGTCTTCGACGGTGCGCTTGCTGATCAGCGCCACGCTGTGGGTTTTTGCCAGCCGCAGAGCGGCGGCTTGTCCGGCGAGACCCGTGCCGATGATGAGGACATCGAAGCGTAGCGTCACGCATGCTCTCCGAGCAATGGGAGGTGGCCACTATAGCACGCGGCTCGTCGGCCGATAAGCCCTGCGCGGGACGTCGAAGATTGTCGATCAAGGCACGATGAGCGTCATTTCACACTCACGTACTGTTACGATGGCGACAAAATCCGTACGCTATACTCGTTTATCCTACTGATCGTCTTCAACAACCATGTCGGAATGCATGAGCGAACGCGAAATTGACCAAGTGCTGGTCGAACGCGCCCAGGCCGGCGACAAACTTGCTTTCGATGCACTGGTGAGCAAATACCAGCGCAAAGTGTCACGTTTGTTGTCGCGCTTCATGCGCAATCCGGCCGAGGTGGAAGATGTTTCACAGGAGGCGTTCATCAAGGCCTATCGCGCGTTGCCGGCCTTCCGCGGTGACAGCGCTTTTTACACCTGGTTGTACCGGATCGGCGTCAATACGGCGAAGAACTATCTCGTCGCGCAGGGACGTCGGGCGCCGACGGCGACCGATTTCGACGCGGAAGATGCGGAAAGTTTTGCCGATGCCAGCCAGCTGCGCGACATCAATACGCCAGAAAGTCTGTTGCAATCGAAGCAGATCGGCGAAACGATCGACGCGGCGTTGGCTGCTTTGCCCGACGATCTGCGCAACGCAATCGTCCTGCGCGAGATCGAAGGACTGAGTTACGAAGAAATCGCCGAAGCGATGAATTGTCCGATCGGCACCGTCCGTTCGCGCATTTTCCGTGCCCGCGAGGCGGTGGCGGAGAAATTGAAACCGTTGATCGATGTTTCGCCCGATCGTCGATGGTAAACGCACTTTATCCATCACGGGGTGCCGTGCACAAGTTTGCCGGTCGTCGCTGTACGGCCAGACCTGCGCCCATTCCGGATCAGCCGAAGACGAGTGGCCGATATGCATGACCAGTGGGCGGTAGTCGTCGCCGTTGACGAAAAGCATGTCACCCTTCGTGTCGAAGAGAGTGGCTGTGGTCGTTGCCAACAGGCCGGCGGCTGTGGCGGCAACCCGTTTGGCAAGCTGTTCTGTCAAACGCCGCGCACCTATTGCCTAGCCAACGACGGTGACTATGCCGTCGGAGCGCGGGTACGAGTCAGTGTGGCCGATGGCATCATCGGGCAAAGTGTCTGGTTGGCCTATGTCGTGCCCCTGCTGGCGGTTCTGGCCGGTGCCGTGGCTGGTTCGCTGATTGACGGCGAAATCGGGGCCATCGTGGGTGCAGCGGGCGGACTGTTTTGCGGCTGGCTCAGCTTGCGCCATGCCAATCGTCACCACGGCGCCGAGCACCGTTTTTGGCTGACGATCAAATGATGGGCGACGTTTCCAGGCGTCGAGACCTTGTTTATTGCCGACTGAGCAGCCACAAGATGTTGGCGTTGTTTGTAATTCGCAGTTCCGTTCTACCGAGGAGGCGTTTCGAGCCATGAAAAAATTGCTGACCGTTGTTTTTTTCACGGTTTTTTCGCTGCTGGCGCATGCCGAGCCGCGCGGCCTGCCGGATTTCACCGAACTGGTCGAAAAGCAGGGAGCGTCCGTGGTCAATATCAGCACCACGCAAACCGTGCGCAACAACGCGCGCGGCGCACAGCCCTTCCCCTTCGATGAAAACGACCCGATGTTCGAATTTTTCCGTCGGTTCATCCCGCGTCAGCCCGGCTCGCCTGCTTTTCCCGGTCTGCCGCGTGAGCAGGAGAGCCGCTCGCTCGGTTCTGGCTTCATCGTCGCTGCAGATGGCTACATCCTGACCAATGCGCACGTCGTCGATGCTGCCGACGAAATCCTCGTCCGTCTGACCGACAAGCGGGAGTTCAAGGCGCGCGTGATTGGCGCGGACAAGCGGACCGATGTGGCGCTGATCAAGATCGAAGCCAGCGGTCTGCCCAGCGTCCGGCTCGGCGATCCCAACCTGTTGCGCGTCGGAGAATGGGTGGTCGCCATCGGTTCGCCGTTCGGTTTCGACAACAGCGTCACTGCCGGCATCGTCAGTGCCAAAGGGCGTTCGCTGCCACAAGAGAACTATGTGCCGTTCATCCAGACCGACGTTGCGGTCAACCCAGGCAACTCCGGCGGACCTTTGTTCAACCTGAAGGGTGAGGTGGTCGGTATCAATTCGCAGATTTACAGCCGTTCCGGCGGTTTCATGGGCATTTCCTTCGCCATCCCGATCGATATGGCGATGGAAGTGCAAAACCAGTTGCGCGCCCACGGCAAGGTCAGCCGCGGCCGCATCGGCGTGGTCATTCAGGAACTGAACAAGGAACTGGCCGATTCTTTCGGCCTGAACAAGGCGCAGGGCGCGGCGGTCAACGCCGTCGAAAAAGGTGGTCCGGCCGATCGTGCCGGCGTCGAAGCGGGTGACGTGATCCTCAAATTCGATGGCAAGACGATCGTCAATTCGAGCGATCTGCCGCGCATCGTCGGCAACACCAAGCCCGGCAGTAAGGTGCCGATGCAGTTGTGGCGCAAAGGTTCGCTGAAGGAAGTGTCGGTCGTCGTTGCCGAAATTTCCGACGAGAAGAACACGGTGCGCGCTGCCAGAAACGTTCGCCCTGCCGAACGGCCGGCTAACCGGCTGGGCCTGGTGCTCAGCGAACCGAGTGCCGATCAGCGCCGTGAGTTGAAAATCAGCAGCGGTTTGCTGATCGAGGACGTGCGCAGCAGCAACTCGCGTGTCGATCTGCGTCCTGGCGACATCATCCTGGCGCTGATCTCGCGAGGTGAAAATATCGAACTGAAAAGCGTCGACCAGTTCAACCGTTTGCTGGCGCAGTTTGACAAATCGGCCAACGTCACCTTGCTCGTTCGCCGTGGCGAGCAACAGACCTTCGTGACCATCAAGGGAATGCCTTGAGCGCCGGGGCGGAGGCTGCCGAGCGTCGCTTGACGCTGATTTCGCGCACCTATTGTCATCTGTGCAGCGAGATGGCAGCGGCGTTGAAGCCTTTGGCCGACGAATTCGGATTCGGTGTCGATGTCCTGGACGTCGACGCCGATCCGGCGCTGGAGGAACGTTACGACGTGCTGGTACCGGTGTTGCTGCATGCCGGACGGGAGCTGTGCCACTATGTTCTCGATGCAGCCAAAGTCCGTGATTATTTGAACGAAATCGGCTAGAATCAAAAAATTCTGGCCGTTTGACCTGGGTGCCCGCTGGCACCTGTTTTTTTTTCACGGGTGGCTTGGCGGCAGCGAAGCCTGAACGAGGTCCATGCAACACATCCGCAATTTTTCGATCATCGCCCATATCGATCACGGCAAATCGACGCTCGCTGATCGCATCATCCATTTATGCGGAGGTCTGACCGATCGCGAGATGGAGGCGCAGGTGCTCGATTCGATGGACATCGAACGCGAACGCGGCATCACCATCAAGGCGCAGACCGCCGCGCTGCAGTACCGTTCGCGCAGCGGCGAGATCTACCAGTTGAATCTGATCGATACGCCCGGACACGTCGACTTCTCGTATGAAGTCTCGCGTTCGCTGTCGGCTTGCGAAGGCGCGCTGCTCGTCGTCGATGCTTCGCAAGGCGTCGAAGCGCAAACCGTCGCCAACTGCTACACGGCGATCGAACTCGGCGTCGATGTGCTGCCGGTGCTGAACAAGATCGATCTGCCGTCGGCGATGCCCGACAAGGCGCGTCAGGAGATTGAGGACGTCATCGGGCTGGATGCCGCCGACGCGGTGCTCGCTTCGGCGAAGACCGGTCTCGGCGTCGCCGACATTCTGGAAGCGATCATCGAGCGCATCCCGGCGCCGCGAGGCGATCCGGACGCACCGCTGAAAGCCTTGCTGGTCGATGCCTGGTTTGACAATTACGTCCGGGTGGTAAGGCTGGTGCGCGTCTTCGACGGCACGCTGCGCACCAAGGACAAAATCCGGCTGATGGCTACCGGCTCCAGCCATCTTTGCGAGC
>CAYRXO010000147.1:0-8974 GCA_964428215.1 uncultured Candidatus Accumulibacter sp.
TCAGGATATCGCTGATGCGGCCATTGAAGCGTTCGACCATGCCGTTGGTTTGCGGTGTTCCCGGTTCCGTCAGGCGTTCAGTCTGAGCCATTTGCCGAGCATGCTGCAGGTCGTGGTCGTGCGTTCGCTTCTTCGTCCTTGCTGCGCGTGGTGGCGGCAAGTCGTGACGGGACGACCGATCGGAGCCGCATTTTCGCGCTCGTTTTCCGACGCGGATTGCCACGCGGAGCGGCTGGAAATGGCATTACAATCGATATATCCGCTTCCTGCTGCAGAGCAAAAGCAAGTATCCGGTATCGAGGAAAACGCATGACCCTGATGAAATGGAGCGCCCATTTCCTGACCGGGATGGATCTGGTTGACCAGCAACACCGGCAACTGGTCGAACTGGTCAACGCCGTTGCGCCCAGTTTGTCGCGCAACAAGGCAACGCTTCGCGAATGCCTGGCGTTGATCGACCGGCTGACCGACTATGCCGCGACGCACTTTCGAACTGAAGAAGAGTACATGCGGCAAGCCGGACTGAGCGACAGCGCGCGCATGCAGGAACACGTGCGTATGCATCAGGGTTTCGCCGAGGATGTCGCGCGCATGCGGCAACAGGTGGAGGCCGGTGTTGCGCTGGACGGCGAACCGACGATGCGCTTCCTGGCCAGCTGGTTGACCTTCCACATTCTCGTCGAAGACCGGGAAATGACGCACGAATTGCAGCGCGCGGCGCAGGAACGCGGCGAAGCGTGGCCGCTGCGGGTCCCGGCAGAGCACGCGGGCAGAAGCGCGCGCGACGGCGCGGCGAATGCCGTGCTGGTCGACGCCCTGATCGATCTGTTCAGCGTCGTTTCGCAACGCAATCGCGCGCTGGTCGAGACGAACGCCAGGCTGAAGGCGGCTCAGGCGCAACTGGCGGAGCTGAACAGCGATCTCGAGATCCAGGTCGACGGGCGCACCCGACAATTGCAGCAGACTAATCTCGATCTGTTGCGCGAGCAGGCTTCGCTGCAACGGGCGATGGAAACCATCGAGCAGACGCAGGGACAACTGCTGCAATCCGAGAAAATGGCCGCCGTCGGTCAACTGGCCGCCGGCGTGGCGCACGAGATCAACAACCCGACCGGTTTTGTCAGTTCGAATCTCGGCTCATTGCGCCGCTATCTCGAGCAGTTGCTGGCGGTGATCGATACCGACGAGCAGGCGATTGCCGCGCTGCCCGCCACCCACCCGGCGCGACAGGCCGCCGAAGCGCGTCGGCAGGAGGCGGAACTCGCTTTCCTGCGCGAGGACATTCCCAATCTGCTCGAAGAATCGGCCGAAGGGCTGAGCCGCGTGCGCAAGATCGTCGCCGACCTGAAAGATTTTTCGCGCATGGACGAGGCGGAAATCCAGGAAGCCGACCTCAACCAGGGGTTGGAGAGCACGCTCAACGTCGTCGCCAACGAATTGAAATACAAGGCCAAGGTCGTGCGTGCCTTGGGCGACCTGCCGAAAGTGCGCTGCCGTCCGGCGCAGATCAACCAGGTGTTCATGAACCTGCTGGTGAACGCCGGTCAGGCGATTGACAGCGCCGGCACGATCACCTTGCGCACCGGGCACGAAGGGTCTTGCGTATGGATCGAAATCGAGGATACCGGCAAGGGCATGACGCCCGAGGTGCGCCATCGGCTGTTCGAACCTTTTTTCACCACCAAACCGATGGGCAAGGGTACCGGACTCGGCTTGTCGATTTCGCGTGACATCATCCATCGCCATCAAGGGACGATCACCGTCGATAGCGAAGCGGGTGTCGGCACGCGCTTCCTGATCCGTCTGCCGATCGCCGGTCCGGGGCAAGCTTGCGAGCCGCCGCGATGAGTCCTCCGCTCGTCGGCGGCGAGGCGACGTCAATCTACGACCTGCTCGGCTGCATCGTCATGCGTCTGGATAGCCAGTTGCAGGTCTGGTACGTCAATTCCTACGGTTTGCGGCTGCTCGGCTACAGCCGTCTCGGACAACTGTTCAAGAAGCCGCTCGCCAGCCTGCTGATTCCCGCGGCGACGCAGACCACCGAATTTCTGGCGCAGATCAGCGATATCGGCGCACACGGACTGGTCCGCCAGATCGAGGCGCCGATGCTCGCCGCCGACGGAAAACGCTTGTGGGTATCGTGGACCATCGAACATCGCGGCGACAGCGAGTCGCATCTGGCGCCGATCTTTCTCGTCGGCGCCGACGTGACGCATCTGCGCGAAAGCGTCGAAGCGTCGCGGCTGTTTCGCGACATTGCCGAAAGCAGCCCGCTGGCGATCCTGATCACCGACGCCGAGTGGAAAATCCGCTTCGTCAATCCGGCGGCGTTGGCGATGAGCGGCTATTCGGCGGCCGAGGTGCTCGGTCAGCCGCCGCGCATGTTCCGCTCGGGAATGACGCCCGACGAAACCTACCGCTCGATGTGGGCCGCCTTCGACGCCGGCAGCAGCTGGAGTGGCGAATTCATCAACCGGCGCAAGGACGGCGTGCTGTACGTCGAAAAAAAATACATCACGCCGATTCCCGGTCGCGACGGGGCGGTCGGTTACTACTTTTCGATTGGCGAGGATCAGTCGCGGCAGCATGAATTCGAGCGCCGCATCGAGGCGATGAGCCATACCGATTTGCTAACCGGGCTGCCGAATCGGCGAGGATTTCTGCGCGCTTTGGACGAGGCGATCGATCAGGGTCCGGCCGGCCGTGGGCTGATGATCTTCGCCATCGACATCGATGAATTCGAAACGCTCAACCGCGTCCTGGGTAGCGAGCGCGCCGATCAGGTGTTGAAATTGCTCGGCAGCCGCGTGCGCGACGGCTTGTCCTGGCGTGAAAAGACCGTCGTGGCGCGTCTGGGGAGCGATGAGTTCGGCATTTTGCTGCCTCTCGCCGAAGCGCCGAGCGAAAGCGACTGCGCCGAAGTGGCCAACCGCTTGCTTGCCGCGATCCGTCAGCCTTTCGTTGTCGACGAGCGGCCGACGCAGATCAGCGTTTCGATCGGCATCGCCTGCTATCCGTACGACGGCATCGACGCCGGCGAGCTGCTCGGCAACGCCGCCAGCGCAACGCAGAAAGCGAAACGCGCCGGCGGCGATGGCGTCGCCCGCTTCGATTCGGCGCTGGCACGCGCCGACTTCAGCGCGCGCGACCTGCTCGTCGATCTGCGCGACGTCGTCGCCCGCCACGAGTTGTTCCTTCTCTATCAGCCGCAGATCAGCCTGCGCACCGGCGCCATCATCGGCCTCGAGGCGCTCGTTCGCTGGCAACATCCGCTGCACGGCATGATCCCGCCGGGCGACTGCATTCCCGCCGCCGAGGAAACGGGCTATATCATCGGTATCGGCGATTGGGTGATCGCCGAAGCCTGCCGGCAGATGCGCCGCTGGCTCGACGCCGGCTGGCCGCCGTTGAAAGTGGCGGTCAACCTTTCAGCACGGCAGTTCCGCTTCAGCAATCTCTGCCTGTCGGTTGCCGATGCGCTGGCGGCGAGCCGCATTCCGCCCGCCATGCTGGAACTGGAAATCACCGAAGGCGCGATGATGCAGGACTTGGCGTCGGCGATCCGTACCACCGAACGGCTGAAGACGCTCGGCGTCGGCCTGTCGCTCGACGATTTCGGTACCGGCTACTCGTCGCTGGCCTATCTGTCGCGCTTCCCGATCGACATGGTGAAGATCGACCAGTCCTTCGTCCGTGACATCGTCAGCAATCCGAACAATGCCGCCATCGCCCAGGCGATCATCGCCATGGCGCACAAGCTCGGCAAAGTGGCGCTCGCCGAGGGCATCGAGACCGAGGAACAGATGTATTACCTGCGCCGTCACGGTTGCGACGAGATGCAGGGCTTTTATTTTTCGCGGCCCTTGACGGCCGAGGGAATCACCGCGCTGCGCCAGCGCGACAGCCGCATCCATTTTCACATCCAGGCGGACGAAACGCCGCCGACGGTACTGCTGGTCGACGACGAGCCGAACGTGCTGGCGGCGTTGCGCCGCTTGTTACGCCGCGACGGCTACCGGGTATTGCTCGCCGACAGCGCCGAGGCGGCGATGGCCACCCTGGCGCGGGAAACGGTGCAGGTGATCGTCTCGGATCAGAAGATGCCGTCGATGGGGGGGGTCGAATTCTTCTCGCGCATCCGTTCCTTGCACCCGGAAACGGTACGCCTGGTTCTCTCCGGGATTTCCGAAGTCGGCGTGCTCACCGACGCGATCAACAAGGGGGCGATCTACAAGTATCTGAACAAGCCTTGGGACGACGAGCTCTTCCGCAATGAAATCAGCGAGGCCTTCCGCTACTGGCGGGAGCGCTTCAGCAAAATCTGAGCACGCCGGCGATCTGCTCATGGCGATGATTTTCCTGCGCTCGCCGGTCTGACGGGGTTTTGCCATGTCGAAGCGCGCACCCTTGGCGACCCTGCTGATCGTCGATGATCAGCCGGTCAACCTGATCATCCTCAGCGAATTGTTGCAGTCGCAATACCGGGTGATCCAGGCCGCCTCGGGTCCGCAGGCGCTGGCCTTGGCCGCGCAGTCGCCGACCCCCGATCTGATCCTGCTCGACATCATGATGCCGGAGATGGACGGCTATGCCGTGCTCGCCGCGCTGCAGACGCAGACGGCGACACGCGACATTCCGGTGCTCTTTCTGACGGCGTTGGCCGACCCGGCCAGCCATGCCCGCGGTTTGTCGCTCGGTGCCGTCGATTACATCGTCAAGCCGATCCAGCCAGCAGTGGTCCTGGCGCGTGTGCGCACCCATCTCGAACTGAAACGGGCGCGCGACCTGCTGCGTGACCACAACGCCGGGCTGGAGGCGGAAGTCGCCCGTCGCGTCGAGGAGAACCGGCAGCTCGATGACGCCAACCGGCAAGCGCAGGCGCGCCTCAGCCAGCGGCTGGATCTGATCCTGCGGACCGCCGGCGAGGGGATCTACGGCATCGATCCCGATGGACGGATCAACTTCGTCAATCCGGCGGTGGTCGATATGCTCGGCTACACGCGCGAGGAGTTGCTCGGTCAATCGGCGCACAACATGTTTCATCATTCGACGCCGGATGGCTCGCCGTATCCGTACCACGACTGTCCCTTGATGATCTCGTTGACCGCCGGCCAGTCGCTGCGCGACCAGCGCGATATCTTCTGGCGCCGCGACGGGCTGCCGCTCGCCGTCGAATATTCGAGCGTGCCGATCGTCGAGGACGGGCAGATCCTTGGCGCGATGGTCAGCGTGCGCGACATCAGCGAGCGGCAACGTTATCTGCACCAGCTCGAACGGCAGTCCAATTACGACGATCTGACCGGCCTGCCGAATCGCAACCTGTTGAGCGACCGTCTGGCGCAGGCCATCGGACTGCCGCGGCATGAAACTGCCTGGCTGGCGGTCCTGGCGATCAAAAGCGATCGTCTAACCAGCGTGCGCGATACGCTCGGTCGCGAAGCCAGCGAGCAGGTGATTGCCGAACTGGCGCGACGGCTGGCAGCGCTGGTGCCGCTGACGGATACGCTGGCCCGTTTCGAAGGCGACGAATTCGTGCTGGTCAGCGAACTGGCGCGCGTCGATCTGGCCGGCGCGCGCGCGCAGGCCTTGATTGCCGCGCTTAGCCCGCTGGTGAGCGTCGGCGAACACGAGCTGACGCTGGGCGCCAGCGTCGGCATCGCCCTTTATCCCCGGGATGGCAAGAGCGGCCCGGAATTGCTGCGTCACGCCTTTTCCGCCCTGCACCGGGCGCGTGCCGACGGTGGCGCGCGCAGCCGTTTCTATGCGGCGGATATCGACGCGCAAGCCATCGAACGCCTGGACCTGGAAAGAGAACTGCGCCACGCGATCGCGAACGGCGCGCTGAGCCTGGTCTACCAGCCGCAGGTCAGTTTACGCAGTGGGGCGATCGTCGGCGCCGAAGCGCTGGTCCGCTGGACGCATCCGACGCGCGGCCTGCTGTTGCCGGAAACCTTCATCGCTCTGGCGGAGGAAAGCGGGCTCATTTTTCCGCTTGCCGAGTGGGTGTTACGCCAGGCTTGTTCCCAGAACCAGGCCTGGCGGCGCGCCGGATTGCGGCCGATCCGCATCGCGGTCAATTTTTCGGCGCGTCAGTTGTTCGACGAGGATCTTGCCGCAAGCGTCCGCGTCGCGCTGCAGGACAGCGCGCTGGCAGCGCACGCGCTGGAAATCGAAGTCGCCGAACGCGCGGTGATGGCCGATCCCGAGGCTTTCGTGCGGCTATCGCGACAACTGCAGCGGCTGACCGTCTCGCTGGCGATCGACGATTTCGGTACCGGTTTTTCCTCGCTGAGTTATTTGCGCCACTTCGCCATCGACCGCCTGAAGATCGACCAGACCTTTGTGCGCGACATCAATCGCGACCCCGATGGCGCGGCGATCGTGCAAGGCATCATCGCGCTGGCGCACAATCTGCACCTCTCGGTGATTGCCGAAGGCGTCGAAACGCCGGCGCAGTTCGCTTTTCTGCGTCAGCGCGACTGCGACGACATGCAGGGGCGATTGTTCTGCGCGCCGGTGTCCGCGGACGAATTCACCCGGCTGCTGGGCAGCGATCGCCAGGTCGACTTTCCCAGCGAAGCGCTGCCGCTGCGCACGCTGTTGCTGGTCGACGACGAAGTGCATATCCTGTCGTCGTTGCGACGGCTGTTCCGCCGTGAGGGCTACCAGATTCTGACGGCGAACAGCGGCACGGAAGCGCTCGATCTGCTCGCCACACGGCCCGTGCAGGTGATCGTTTCCGATGCGCGCATGCCGGACATGGACGGCAGCGAGCTGCTGGCCAAGGTGTGCAAGCTGTATCCGGATACTGTACGCCTGATGCTTTCCGGGTATACCGACATGCGTGCGGTGACCCGGGCCGTGAATAGCGGCGAGCTGTACCGCTTCCTGACCAAACCCTGGGACGATGACGAGCTGATCGAAGCGGTACGCGAAGCGTTTCGTCATCATGCCCGGCGGGCTGCACCTTGATTCATCCGACCATGCCGGGTGAAACACCATCGATTACGCTCAGGGCTGCGCATGAAACTGAAGGTTGCCACCTATAATATCCATAAAGGCGTTACAGGGTTGCGCAGGCGGCCGCGTATCCATGATGTCCGCCAAGCGCTGCAGGCGATCGACGCCGATATCGTCTTCCTGCAGGAAGTGCAGGATCGGAATGAGCGCCTGGCGAGGCATCCGGATTATCCGGACAGCACGCAGCTCGACTTTCTGGCTTCCGGTGCCTATGCGCATCACGCCTACGGGATGAATGCCGTCTATCCGCATGGCCATCATGGCAACGCCATTCTCTCGCGGCAGCCAATCGTCCGTTCAAGCAATTACGACATTTCCGATCACGTGCTGGAAAAGCGCGGGCTGCTGCACGCGGTGACCTCGCGCGGACGCGGCAAAGATCTGCACCTGATCTGTGTGCATTTCGGTCTGATCAAACGCAGCCGGCTGCGCCAGGCCGAGTACCTGATCGATTTCGTTCGGCGGGAAGTGCCGCCGCAAGCGCCGTTGATCATCGCCGGCGACTTCAACGACTGGCAGAAGCGCGTCGACGAAGTGCTGCGCGACCGTCTGGCGGTCGTTGAAGTGACCGTTGCGGCGCGCAGCGAGACAGCCGCGGAGGGCAACGTCATTGACCGTCTGTTGGCTTGGCGTCCGAACAACGACATGCCACAGAACGTAGCGCGCACCTTTCCCAGCTTCGCTCCCTGGTTGACGCTTGACCGCATCTATGTGCGCGGTCTGCGCGTGCTCGACATGAGCGTTCCACAAGGCCTGAACTGGGCTCGTTACTCCGACCATGCGCCGTTGATCGCCGAACTGGAGCTGTAGGGTAAGGGAGCGAGTTCGCTACGCCGGGCGTCTCCGCCGGAATCGGCTGCGATTTTTGATAGATATTTTTTATGGCTGCGAACGTCGGCGGTGCGATAGATGCGCACAGTCGAACATTCCTTTAGACTGGTCATCGACTCGCATCAAGGGGCTGGCGATATGCGAGGAGACACTCCACATAACAGCAACCATAACTGGAAGAAGATGTGATCATGAGCGAAAAACTGAGTGCAGAGAATGCGACCGCCAAAGAGGAGGCTGCGCGCTTGTTGCTTCACGAGGATCGGCGGACCGGCTTGGGAGTCGATGCGTTGAAACGGGCTTTCTTTGACAAACTGATGTACGTGCAGGCGCGTTTTCCCGAGGTGGCAACGCGCCGCGACTGTTTTCTGGCGCTGGCCGGCGCCGTGCGCGATCGTTTGTTGCAACGTTGGGTGCAGACGGCGCGTACTTACCGCAACCGGGGCAGCCGCACGGTGTGCTACATGTCGGCGGAGTTCCTGATCGGACCGCAACTGGCCAACAACCTCATCAATCTGGGTATTTACGATACCGCCCGACAAGCCATCCAGGAACTTGGACTGAATTTCGAAGATCTGCTCGACGAAGAAGTCGAACCCGGACTGGGTAACGGCGGTCTCGGTCGTCTGGCGGCGTGTTACCTCGATTCGCTGGCGACGCTGGAAATTCCTGCCATCGGCTACGGCATCCGTTACGAATTCGGTATTTTCACGCAGGCCATCCGCGACGGCCGGCAGGTCGAACTGACCGACAACTGGCTGCGCGGCGGCAGCCCCTGGCTGATTCACCGACCGAACATCTCCTTTGACATCAAACTCGGTGGGTACACCGAATATCAGTACGAAGCGACTGGCACGCGCCGCTTGCGTGTGCAGTGGGTACCGGGCCGCATCGTGCGTGGCACCGCCTGGGACATGCCGGTACTCGGTTACGGGGTCAACACCCCAAACCGTTTGCGCTTGTGGAGCGCCGAAGCGCCGGAAGCCTTTGATTTCGCCGCCTTCAACGCCGGCAATTACACGCAGGCGGTCAATGCGCAGGTCCTTTCGGAAACGTTGACCAAGGTGCTCTATCCGAACGATGAGATGGAAGCCGGCCAGACCTTGCGCCTGGAGCAGCAGTA
>CAYRXO010000148.1:0-8968 GCA_964428215.1 uncultured Candidatus Accumulibacter sp.
GGTAGAGTGCCACCTTCACACGGTGGAAGTCAGTGGTTCGAACCCACTATCGCCCACCAGCCCGGATGCGCGTTGCAATGGTCGGTCATTGAGACTGTTCTCGCCGGCGGCATGCCGGCGCGTCAATGGCTTTTGCCGGCAGGACCCGGGTTTTTCTGATAGAATTCAGTCCATTGTTGCATCTCCCCGTCCTGGATTTTCCGTCGGCGACGCCAATTTGCCTTGACCTGCCTCCTGCGAGATATGTCTACACAGCCACCATCCTCTTTTACCATCGTCGGTGTGACCACCGCGGGTCGCAAGTTCCGTCCCAGCGACTGGGCCGAGCGTCTATGTGGCGTTCTCTCCGCTTTTGGCGCCGAGAAAAAAATGCGCTACTCGCCATACGTTGGTCCGCGCACTTACAAGGGAGAGAAGGCGGTGTTCGTGGACGGCCGCCTCTACAAGATCGAGCCGATGGCATACCGTTTCGTGCATAACTTCGCCACCGATAACGATCTGCAGTTGATTCACGAACCGCCGACCAGCGACGGCTGATCCCGCGCGTGTCAACCTTTGTCCCGCAAACTTGACCGCAGGACGAGTGAAGCAGGCAGCTGCGCGGTCGAGCGGCTGTATCGCTCCCTCGGCAAAGCGCTTTTCTCATTCTTGCGAGATGTACCGACCTTCGTTGGTCTAGGCTGTCATCCCTATCTGCCGGCGTGGCGCTGATGCATTCCGGTTCTGAACCATGACCTTGAACGCGCGCACCCGTTTCATCATTTCAGTGCTCATCCTGGGGCTGTTGATGACCGGCCCGTTCCTGGTCACCGCGCTGCTGGTGTGGATCAGTGCCAACCCCGCCGAGCAGGAAATGCTGGTACGACTGCTCGGACCGCATTTGTCGCTGGGCACGCTGATGACCATTACCGGCTTCGTCCTCGGCCTGCTGGTCATCCGCTATCTTTTCCGTCAGTACGTGCAGGGCCTGTTACGGATGGTCGAGAGTTTGCGGCTGATGCTCTCGGCGAACCGTAATTTCCGGGTCGCTCCCGAAGGACCGCCCGAAGTGTGCCTGCTGGCCTCTGCCGCCAACGATCTGGCCGCGCAGCGCGACAGTCTGATGGATGATGTGGCGTCGCAGGTTGCCGCGGCGAAAGCGTCGGTGGAAGAAGAGAAAAATCGTCTGGCGGCGCTGATGTCCGAGTTGGCGCAAGCGGTCGTCGTCTGCAATCTCGACGGACGCATCCTGCTCTACAACAGTCGCGCGCGCCTGCAGTTCAAGGCGCTGGCTAGCGGTGGTGCGGCGCTGGCCAGCGGCGCCCTGATCGGTCTCGGCCGCTCGATTTTCTCGATTCTCGAACGTAACCAGATCGATCATGCGCTGGCCGTCGTGCGGCAACGGCTGCAGAAAGGCGCCGCGACGTCGATTGCCAATTTCATTGCCACCGCGCGCGGCGGCCAGTTGTTGCGCGTGCAGCTGGTGCCGGTTCTGGCTGCAGGCGAAGCGGGCGCACGGCAGATGACCGGCTATGTGTTGACGGTCGAAAACATCACCCGCAGCTTCGAGCAGCAGGCGCATCGCGATCAGGTGCTGCAGTCGCTGACCGACGGCAGCCGCGGCAGTCTGGCCAATATTCGTGTCGCCGTCGGCAACCTGACGGACTATCCGGACATCGACAGCGAAATCCGCGAACGTTTCATCGGCATCATCAGCGATGAGGTGCTGCGTATGAGCCGGCGGCTGGATCAGACGATGAGCGAGTTTGCCGATGCGTTGAAGACACGCTGGCCGCTCGAAGACGTTCTTGGCATGGATATCATCGCCGCTGCGCAACGTCGTATCGAAGAGCAACTTGATCTGGCGACGAAAAACGAAGAGATCGATGAGGGCTTGTGGTTGCGCGCCGAGAGCTTTTCACTGGTTTTCTCGATCTGCTTCCTGGCTTCCCGGCTGGTCGAGCATTATCAGATCAAGGAATTGCGTTTCCGTCTGCTGCCTTTCGGCAAGCTGGCCTCTCTCGATCTGATCTGGTCCGGCCATGCGATGTCCTCCGAGACGTTTTATACCTGGGAGAATGAAAGCATGCAGGTTGGCAGCGAGAGCAGCCCGCTGTCGTTGCGCGAAGTCATCGACCGGCACGGTGGCGAGATCTGGTACGACCGCGAAAAAGCCGCGCATCGCGCTTTTTTCCGCTTCGTGCTGCCGGTAGCCGCCCCCGAGAACATGCTTCCCGGCGATGCGGCCGAAGACAGTCATCATCGCCCGGAATACTACGACTTCGACCTGTTCCATTTCCGCGACCAGAGCATCGATTTCGATCGGCCGCTCGCTGAACTGGCCTATACCGTCTTCGACACCGAGACCACCGGTCTGGAGCCAGCCGCTGGCGATGAGATCATCCAGATCGGCGCCGTGCGCATCGTCAACGGTCGCTTGCTGCGCAACGAGAACTTCAACCACCTGGTCAATCCGGAACGCCTGCTGCGCTCCGAAGGCATACCGATCCACGGCATCACCGACGACATGGTGCGCGGTCAGCCGAATATCGAAGTCGTACTGCCTGCATTTCACGATTTCTGCAGCGACACGGTGCTGGTGGCGCACAACGCCGCTTTCGACATGCGATTTCTGCAAATCAAGGAAGAACGGACTGGCGTCGTCTTCAGTCAGCCGGTGCTCGATACCCTGCTGCTCTCCGGTGTGCTGCAGCCGAATCAGGATTCGCATCAGCTCGACAGCATTGCCGAACGACTGGGGATCACCATCCAGGGCCGACACAATGCGCTTGGCGATGCCACCGCGACGGGCGAAGTCTTCCTGCGCCTGCTGCCCTTGCTGGCACAGAAAGGCATCGTCACCCTGCGCCAGGCGCTCGAAGCGTCGGAAAAGAGTTTTTTTGCGCGCATCAAGTATTGAGCCCTCGCCCGCGCGACGGTGTGTGCAGCGGCTCGGTCGGGCGAAGCATTGACATGCGGAACCTCGCTGTCGTCTTTGCCGCGCTCCTGTTGCTGTCGACCGCGCAGAACGCCGATGCGAAAAGCCGCTGGCGAAGCAGTCACCCTTTTAAATACAGGGTATTGCGCGTTCCTTTGACCGTTGACTGTGCCTGCTCGAGCGGCAGGTATTGTCTCGGGCCGCGCGGTGGCCGTTACTGCTTCACTGTGCGTGGAAAAAAGCGTTATTTGTAGGTGTCACCGGCACTTTTCCCTGCATGACCGGCATCTCTGCCACGCGCGATCCCTGAAAGCCTTGTCCGTCCGGCAGGCTGCCATCGACATGTCATCAAGTAGTCGACCTTTACGACGGATCAATTTAAACTCTCGGTAAATCCATAACAACGTTAAGGAATGCATCATGCGCCGAGTGGTGTTCAATCAGAAAGGTGGCGTTGGCAAATCGACGATAGCCTGCAATCTGGCAGCGATTGCCGCGGCACGCGGCAAACGGACTCTCTTGATCGACCTCGATCCGCAGACCAATGCATCGCGCTATCTGTTGGGCAAGCAACTGGAAAAACAGAAAAAAAACCTGGCGAACTTTTTCGACGACCTGCTGGGCTACAAGCTGTTTCCCGAAACGCTGGACAGTTACGTCGTCGAATCGCCGTTTCCGAATCTGGGCGTTCTGCCCGCCGACCCGCGCCTCGAAGAGCTGCAATTGAAGCTCGAGTCGCGCTACAAGATGTATAAGCTGCGTGATGCGCTGGAAGGCCTGAAAGGTTTCGCCGAAGTCTTCATCGACACGCCGCCGGCATTGAATTTCTATACGCGTTCAGCACTGATCGCCACCGATACCTGCCTGATTCCATTCGATTGCGATGCTTTTTCGCGACAGGCGCTCTACGCATTGCTCGAGAGTGTGCGCGAAATCCAGAGCGACCATAATCGCAAGTTGCGCGTCGAAGGAATCGTCGTCAATCATTTTCAGTCGCGGGCCAATCTGCCGCAGCGTCTGGTCGATGAACTGCGCGCCGAAGGTCTGCCGGTGCTCGATGTCTTTCTTTCAGCGTCGATCAAGATTCGCGAATCGCACCATCAGTCCTTGCCGATGATCCATCTCGATCCCAGGCATAAACTGACCCACGAATTCTCGGCGCTCTACGACTTGTTGTCAGCGTAAATTTGACTTGCCGTTCCAAGCTGCGGCGGCCCCGGTTTTTCGGACAGCCGGATCAGCCAAGGTGATTTTTCCGAATGTTCTTACCGTTCCTGCGGGTCGAATCAGGATGTCCCACTTGGCCAGGAGCGGGTTGGTTCCGGCCGGGACTCGACCACTGGCATGGCCTTATTGGAATTAGATGGCACAAATCGATTTTTGCGATCAGTAAGCGGTCGAAAACGGGCAAAATATGATATTAGGTTGTAAACATGGCTTAGCGGACTTTCGCCAGACAGTTACGGAAGCGCTCTTCGACCCGCTTGGCGAACCACTCGGTGGTCAGTTTGCGGACGATTTTCGGGCTTTTCAGATCGATGCGCGGCAGCGACTCGCGTGGCTGCACCCCTTGCGCGTCGGCCAGTGAGTAAACGCGCTGATAGAGGGCGCTCTGTTCGAAAGCCAAGCTTTTCTCCAGCTTCAGATCATGCAGGATCGCCGCATCGTCCATCGCCAGCCGCGCGCGCAAGGACAACAGCGCTCGCTGCGTTTCGCTCGGCGCAACGGCGCCGCCGGCATAGCGCAGCAGATCGCCATCCAGGGTCAGTGAACGTCCACTGAGACCGGAAACGACCTGCTGAAAGGCGGCGTTGCGGCTGCTGTAGCGACCGGCGTTGTAGTCGGCGAAGCGATAGAGCATCTTGCTGTAGCTGTTGCGATAGTCGAGCAGGTTGGCAATGCCGAAATAAACACCGCCGCGACGGGTGAACACTTCGTCGCGCAAACTGCCTTGCCGCGGGTAGGGATACGGTTTCAGCCGCACGTGTTCCTCGGCGAAGGCGACGCTGACCTGCATCGGTCCGCCGGTGCGCACCGGGTTGTAGTCGCTCAGCAGCGTCTTGCCGAGCGGCAGTTCGGAAATCATGTCGTTGTAGAGGATGTTGACCTCGTTTTCCGTCCGCAAAGCATTGATACGCGCCTTGTAGCTGCGTCCGTCGGGCGACAATTTTTCCAGCGCCAGATCGAGCGCCAGTTTCGGAATGCCGTAACGCTCCCGGCGGGAGTCGATTTCGCGCCAGACGATCTTCGACAGGCCGGCAACCGGCGGATCGCTTTGAAAGGTCGATTCCTGTTCGATGATGGCGATGGTCGCACAGACGTTTTCCGGCAGCAGGCGGATCGGCAGGGTGACGAAGGCGGAGTGGATGTCGGTCACCCAGGCGTTGCGGCTGCTGACGTAGGCCGGCAACAGACGTTCGATCAGCTCGCGCCCGGCGCGTTCGCCGAGTACCGGCGCTGCCGGCGCTGTCGGCGGCACACTCACCGCCGGTGGCGGAGCGATCGGCGGCACATAGACCGGCGCTTGGGGTATCGGCCGGGGCGTTTCCGGGACCGGCGCGGGTGTCGCCGGTGGCAACTGCGCCGGCCGCGGCGGCAAGGGATGCTGTCCCGGAACGGGCCGCGACTCGTAAGCGCCGTCGGTGGCGCATCCGGCCAGGGTGGCCAGCAGCGTAGTCAGCGTCGCCCAATGCCAAGGACGATTTTTTTTCGGTGGCGGCAACTTCATTCTCCCCTCACTTGTCCTTCCCGGCGCGGATCGGCGCCGCCGCGATAGCCGGCGGCCGTCTTGTCGATCGCCTGCAAGCCGCTGTTCAGATTGATTTCCTTGATCTCGTGTCCGCGCTCGAGCAAAGCGGCGATGAAATCGTCGGTGAATCGCTGTTCCTCGAGCAGGGTCGGCCCGTTCAGCGAGCCGAAATTCGGCAGATCGATCGCCTCTTGCGGCGACATCTGCCAGTGAAGCAACGCATAAAGCAGCTTGGCAGTGTAATGGATGATCATCGCACCGCCCGGCGAGCCGCCGCTGAACAGCAGTTCGCCGCTGTCGGCGTTGAAAACGAGCGTCGGACTCATCGACGAGCGCGGCCGTTTGCCCGGCGCCATCCGATTGGCCACCGGCCGGCCTTGCGCATCGGCCGGCGCGAAGGAAAAGTCGGTCAATTCGTTGTTCAGCAGAAAACCTTGCACCATCAGTCGCGCGCCGAAAGCATCCTCGATGGTGGTGGTCATCGCCAGCGCGTTGCCGTAGGCGTCGACGATGCTCAGATGCGAGGTGCCGTATTCCGGCTGTTCGGGCATCGCTGCCATCGACAGCGTTTCGCCGGCGGGATGGCCGGCCGGCGCGATGCGCAGGCTTTGTGCACCGATCAGGCGGGCGCGTGCGTCGAGGTACGCCGGCGCGAGCAGCGAGTACCAGTCGCCGGCCGGTGGCGCGACGAAATCGGGGTCGGCGAGATACTGCGCGCGATCGGCGAAAGCCAGCCGCGCTGCCTCGCTGTAGTAATGCAGCCAGAGCGGATCGCTGAACGACAGCCGTCCGGCTTCCGTCCGTTCGAGCAGGCCGAGAATCTGTGCGATGGCGATGGCCCCGGAGCCCGGCGGCGGAAAGCCGCAAATGCGGTACCGGCGCGGCGCGGCATTCGTCTGCGGCGCGTAGAGGGTACACAAGGGCGAGCGACGTTTCACCTGGTACGCCGACAGATCGGTCAGGCTCAGGTAGCCTGGGTTGTCCGCATGCTGCCGCACCTTGTCGACCATCGCCTGCGCGATGTCGCCGGAGTAAAAAGCATCCGCACCGGCGCTGGCGACACGGCGCAGGACCGCCGCCAGTTCCGGGTTGCGCAGTTGATGGCCGACCGGCCACGGCTGACCATCGCGATCGTAAAAATAGGCGCGTGCCAGCGGATCGCGGCGCAGCGCGGCATCGGCCGTCAGCAAGGTATGCAGGCGCTGGCCGACCGGAAAGCCGGCTTCGGCCAGTTTGATCGCCGGGCCGAACAAGCGCGCCCAGGGCAGCCGGCCATGCGCGGCATGTGCCATCTCCAGCAGCCGCAAGGTGCCCGGAATGCCGACCGCACGCCCGCCGACCACCGCCTCGGCAAAACGCATCGGCTGGCCGTCTGCTTTGATGAACAACGATTCGTCGGCCGCTGCCGGCGCGCTTTCGCGGCCATCGTAGGCGATCGTCTGCCGCCCGTCGAAATGCAGCAGAAAAGCGCCACCGCCGATACCGCTCGATTGCGGTTCGACCAGGGTCAGCACCATTTGCACCGCCACCGCGGCGTCGACCGCCGAGCCGCCGGCCTGAAGCATCTCGACGCCGGCGGCGCTGGCCAGCGGGTGCGCCGTGGCGACGGCGAATTTGCGGCCGTGCCAGCCCGCCTGCCGGGTCAGCCCGGACGGACCTTCCGGCGGCTGCCATTCAGCGACCGGTGTGCGCGAGGATGACAGCGGCGTGTGGCAGGCGACAGTCGATAAGATGAGGATCAATAACAGGTAAAGACGTCTCATGATCATTTGACGCAGCAGGTATTAATAAGAGTGCAGCAGCAGCCGCGCGCTGTGCCGCTCGGCGCCCCATGATCGGCGCTTTGTCTCATTTCTCTACACGTTAGCGCATGTTTGCAACCTGATGTCATGTTTCGCCAATTTCTGACCGCTGCCGGTATTCAACCAATCGATTTTATTGTGCAGCGAATTTAAACCTGGAAGTAAGGCCATAATAATTCTCAGCGAGCGGTTTTTCATCTCGAATTTGCGCTCCATACCCGCGCCTGTTCATCCGCAGCACACAAACCCGCAACGCCAGCTTGGGCGAAACCTATCAGACCCATCGCCTGGTGGAGATCTGCGGCGTCGGCGACAAGATACGCCAGGCGACCCTGCTCGATTTGGGGCGCCACTTCACGCAGCCGCGTGAACGCCGGGTCGGGTGCGGCCAACGTATCGACCCGGTCCGAAACCGATCTCGTCCGCCTCTACGTGGCCCTCGGCCTCGATTACTTGCCAGGAGGTGTCCGGAAACTTGTCGTCTGAAGCATAAACATCGACGCGTGTCGTGCCACACGGGGAAATTCATGTCGCAACGAGTCGATATTGAGGTGATTGATTCGGATGTCAGCAAACCTGGGTAAGGGACTCAATCATCGCGGCGTTGGGCGGTGCTCGCCATCTTGCCCATCAGATTGCGCCGGCAATCGTTCAACTATTGCCTTGGGATTCGTGGGAATCTCTCCTCGTTGCGCACTGATCAGCCACGTCCCATCAAGCCCGACAAGCTGATAGAATCGTCTTATATTCAATTGCCATTGTCCGTACATCATGTTTTCAGGAATCATAGCCGCTGTCGGCCGCATAAGCCGCGTCGAGCCTCGTGCAGACGGTGTCGGCACTGTCCGTTTGACCATCGATGCCGGGGATCTGGATCTGACCGACGTTGCCGTCGGCGATTCGATCGCCTGCAGTGGCGTTTGCCTGACGGTCGTCGAGAAGGATTCGCCTTTTTTCGCGGTCGATGTCTCACCCGAAACGCTGCAGTGTACGGTCGGTTTGTCTGAAGACGCGCCGATCAATCTCGAAAAAGCGTTGCGACTCGCCGACCGGCTCGGTGGCCATCTGGTCTCCGGTCATGTCGATGGCGTCGGGGAAGTGCTGACTTTCGATGCGTTTGGCGATAACCGGCTGTTGTGCATCCGTGCGCCGGCGTCGCTGGCCCGCTACATTGCGCGCAAGGGTTCGATTACCGTTGATGGTGTCAGTCTGACCACCAACACCGTTCAGGATGCCGATTTCAGTATCAACCTGATCCCGCACACTTTGCAGGCGACGACGCTCGGCAAGTTGCGGCCGGGCCAGCGGGTCAATCTCGAGATCGATCTCATCGCCCGCTATTGCGAACGGCTTCTGGCTTGCCAATAGCCTGCAATTCAACTGAACTGAAAGAAACGCCCTGACACGACGAGTCAGGTTGCCGCGGCTTGCCGGCATGGCTGGCGGAGTGGCGAATTGTCTGCCAAGTCTTCCAGAAACGCCGCTGCTCTCCGGTCAGGA
>CAYRXO010000149.1:0-8904 GCA_964428215.1 uncultured Candidatus Accumulibacter sp.
CAGAGATGGTGAAGAGCAAGTGGGCAAAGCAGGTAGGCAAGCGCGCCGACAGGCTTGCAAACATGATGAAAACCGGAGAGGTTACAGATGATTGATAGCGACTGCGTCCGCCTGGCGATTGCCGCAGCCTGTGCAGTAGGGGCGTTCGTGGCTGCGGCGTATAGGGATTATTGATGGCAATCGACAGCTACTGGAACGACTGCGTTCTGCTGTTGCCATTTGACGGCGCCCACGGTTCTCTCGGCATCGTGGATGAGAAGCGGCACACCATTGAGATTTCCGGTTCGGCCGTCCTGAGCACCACGCAAGCGCCAGCCGGGTGTTCGTCGAGCCTGTACCTGAACGGCAACAACAGCTACCTGAGCGCCATTTCCCCGGCGAACTACGACCTGCGCATTCTGTTCGGCGAGTTCTCCATCGAATTCCCGTTTTACTGGCTCGGGGATACTGTCACTGGAACAGCAAACAGCGCAATCCTGATTGACAACAGGGTAGGGGCTGGATTTGAACTTGAACTGTCAGTGACAGGATCAACCGCGGCAGATCCGAAAAAAATTCAGGTGTACATGAACGGCGCGTTTCGCATAACTTCCACCACGGCGATGTCGGCGTCGTGGAAATGGGTAACGCTCGCCAGGGTATGGGATGGATCGGCATACAAAACTCGTCTATTCATAGACGGAGTGCAAGAGGGGGTCACTTATACAGATGCAATTGTCGGGTCAAACAATTCATTTAGGGTTGGAGGCAGATACACAGATATTTCTGGCGACTTCAGATCACCAAGCGGGTTCATTGGCCCGCTCAGGGTAACGCGCAACGGGCGCGGGCTCGATGCGACATTCACCCCGCCGTCGTTGCCGTACCCGGTTCCGAAAATATCAGGCATTGTGTTAGACGAGACGGCTTCTCCGGCACAAAAAACGGTTGTGGCGTACAGCTCATTGACTGGTGAGTATGTTGGTGGGGCAACATCCAGCGCGTCGACAGGATCGTATTCGATCAAGGTCGGCTCTTTTTCGGAGCACAGCGCGGTTTGCGTAGATGATGTGTTTGATCCTCCAGATGATGAGGCGATTTTCAATCTGTTCATCCCTGTAGCTAGAAACAGAGGCGAGATCCATGACACCAAGAACCATCCAATAACAATCCCCGGCTCCAACGTCGACGGACAGATAGACGCGACAATAAACCCTTGGCCAGGCCAGTCTTCGATGAACGGGACAGGCTCTCCGACGCTGGTCACGGCAACGTCTGGCTATTACTACGACTACATCGTCAACCTGCAGGATTTCTCCGCAGAGCTAATGTTTTATCCGGTCAGCGGCGGGCACGGGGCATCTGATGCGAAACTATTCCAGATCGGCACGCACGCATCGCAAGGCTGCCTTAGAGTCTATTGCACCGGCACAGATAACCCGGCCAAGATTCACGCGCAGTTCTACAACAGCGGCGCATGGGTCGATTTATGGGCACCAGTAGCAACGACGGTAGCCAACAACAATTGGCACAAGTTGCAGCTACGCAGGAGCGCCGGAATATTCGAGATGATCATTGACGGCACAGTTTGGGGCACAAGCGCGGCAGCAACTGCGTACAGCATAGCCAGCGTCTATACCCCTTATCTGTACGTTGGCGTCAGCTTCAAAGGCAATATCGGCCCGTTTAGATTATCTGTAGGGCCGCGAAGGGCTGCGCAAGTGACCCCGACAGCCACGTTTCTGAAAACGCGCCCCGAGGGAAGTTCTGCAGAAAACGCACAAATCTACGATCAAATCATCCCAGGATAGGAAATCAATATGGCACAAGTAGTTCATTTCAGCGCAGAACTTGCAACCAAGATGCTCGACCAGATTGACCAGCAGCTTGATACTGGTACTGGTGCCATCATCCGCCTGTATGATGGCACTATGCCGACTCATCCAGAAGACGGGATTGGCGCGGCCGTTCTTCTCGGAGAGTGCCCGTGCACCGTCGTTGCTTCCGGTGGTGTCGGAACTGTCAGCGGAAGGACGCTCACATTCAACCCGATCACAACGGATGCTGTCTCTCCACACTCTGGCAGCAAGACGGCGGCATGGGCGAGGTTCTTGGAAAGCGACGGGACGGCGCACATTGATGGAAACGTCGGCGTGGTTGGGTCTGGAGCATTCGTAGAGATGGTTTCCACGACGATTGTCGGCGGCGCTCCTGTGGCATTCACGTCCGGGACAATCAGCTTCCCGTAAGGTAGCAAGTGGCGTATACAGCACCAGCAAATACTTCAGTCGACTTTACTGGCACTGGAGTTGCTTATACAGCACCGCCGTTTGACCGGGTAGATTTTGTTTCATACGGTGTTGGTGTGGCTGAAATTGCAGCCACAATTGCCCCGGTAGGTTTATTTGAAGCAAGATATTACGAGGCAATCGTCGCGTCTCATATACAACCGTCTGGATCGTTTATAAGTCCAGCTGTATCGGCTTCGCTCGCATCAGTTGTTGCGCCAACATCATCGCTTGAGGCTTTCGGGTCTCCTACGGCTGCATTTTCCGAAACCATCGCTCCAATTGGGGCGTTTGTTGCCGAGCCAATACCGAAATTTGACGCTGCGTTCAATGAGGCGATTGCTCCTGTCGGCTCGTTTAGAGCAGCAAGGCTGATGAATTGGGCGAAGATTGTTCAAACCATTCGTCCAACCGGCGGTTTTAGCGCAACGGCCGTCGCGGCAGCGGAATTCTCGGAAGATGTTGCTCCGGTCGGGCGTTTCGTTGCCAGCCCTGTATCAACAGCGGCGCTTGCAAGCGAAATACAGCCAATAGCTAGCGGGCTATCACCTTACCTGCAGCCGTATGCAGCAGGATTCGGCGCTGTGATTTACCCTGAGTGCGACATCTTTTGCGATGCAGGGGCCGTTGCTTCATTCGCCGAGACGATACAGCCAATAGGCGCATTCTCAACGCTCAGGGTGTTCAGAGCATCATTCGATGAATTCTTGGTTCCTCAGTGCCAGTTCGTTGCTACATCGCCACCAGGGCTTGCTGTCTGCAGAGCGAGCGTTCGATCTTGGATTTCTCCGGTAGGTGCATTCAATGCGTAGCAAACAACGAATGGTGACGGTCAAGCCATGGCTGGCTGGCATCAACAACACTGAAATAAACCACAAGCTGCCTGACGGTGCTGTATGCGATGCGCTGAACGTCGATTTCGATAACGTCGGGCGCGCCATCACCAGGACGGGGTACGGGCAGACTGTCGCAATGGATAACGGCCATTCGCTGGCGACCATCGGCGGAAAGTCTTTGATCTGCAGAAGCGGAACGCTTGGAGTGATCACGGCCGTTTCCCCGTCTTTGACAATCGCCGACTTGCGGGCCGGACTTCCAAACGATCCAATCAGCTATGCTGCGCTCGGCGGTGAAGTCTGGTGGAGCAACGGAACGGACTCGGGCCGGTGCAACTCGAACAACACCGATGCGCCGTGGTGCGTTCCAACTCCTGCAGACATCGTTGCTGTTTTCGCTGGTGCCGGGACGTTGCCAAAAGGCAAATATCGCGTGGCAATCAGTCATGTCATGACAAGCGGGGAAGAGTCTGCGGCTTCGCCTGTTGTGTCGTTCGATCTTCCTGCTTCTGGATCGCTGACAGTCACACTGCCAGCGGCGAAGCCAGGAACAGACTTTTTCCGCATCTACTGCACGATCGCCGACGGTGAAATCATCAGCCACTACAGCGATGTGATTGCGGCAGCAGCAAGTGCAAGCATTACAGCTGCCCCACAAGGTATTGCATTGCGCGAGCGCAACAACCTGGCGCCTCTTCCGCCTGGATCGGCTATCGCGTTCCACAATGGGCGCCTGCTGTCTGCGTCTGGAAGATACCTTAGCGTCTCCGAGGTCTGGGACTTCGGGCTGTATGACCCGCTGGCCAACAGCTTCTCGCTGCAAGACGACATCACCATGCTCGCGCCGTGCGAGGGCGGCGTATTCGTCGGCACGACGGCCGCTACCTATTGGTACGGCGGAAACGACATCATGGAGTCGGTGGTGGCTGAGGTATTGCCGTGCGGGGCCGTCAAGGGAACGACATTCAGGCACCCTGACAACAAGCGCGTCGGGTGGATGACAGAAGACGGATTCGTAATTGGGGCTCCAGACGGCAGTGTGTCGCTGCCTCAGCGAGAGCGCGGGTTTGTCCCTCCGATAGCCGACAGCTACGCATCAACGCTTGTGCGCACATACCGAGGCGTCACGCAACTGGTTTGCTCGTACATCTCCGCTTCATACGACAGCCGCGTGTCGGAATCCTTTGAGCGCTCTAGGTTTCGCTACGACGACGACGATTCGACGGTCGCGATGAATCTTGCAACAGGCGCAACTTCACGTTATTCAAACTGGCATTTCAACTCGTGCGCTCAGCTGATTGACGGTGAGTATTACGGCGTTGACGACGTTGGTATGAGCTTACTGACTGGCCATGATGACCGGCTGACTGAGATCAACGCAGTCGTTGACCTTGGGGATGTCGATTTCGAAACGATAGGGATCAAGTCTCCGCAGTACGTCTACGTCGGCGGCAAGTCATCCGACAAGAACATCGTCACGATCTTCCTTGCGAATGGCGACAGCTACGACTACCAGGCTCGCACGTTCAACGAAGACCGGCCGGAGCTCATCAGGCACGACGGCATGAAGGGGCTGATGAACCTGCGGCAGCAGTGGTTCGATACGGTCATCCGGAACAACCGAGGGTCGTGGTTCGAGATTTCTTCGGTGCAGGTGCTGATCTGGGATTCCGACAGGCGTATCGGGTAATGAAGCGCAAGGACAACTGGCCGACAACTGGCGAGCGGCACTCGCTGCCGCAGCGTGACGGGCCATATCTCGGAAAGTCTCAAGAACGGGCCATGTCCTCGCCCGGAGAACTGGACATCAGGACAGTCGAATGGGTGAATTCTGATGGCTCTGTTGAGCGCTTCAAGTCTCGGCAGGGGTGGTACTTGTTCGAGTCTGAAGAGGCTCCTCCCGGAAGAACTATCAGTCAGCGTGGGTTCGTCGCAAAGGTTCCAGGAGCCAACGGAAGAGCTGTCCTGTTCAACCCGTACAACCTCACTGTTATTGTCGACGACTACACACCGAAGGGCCGTCTGTACGAGGTTCAGGACTTCGCCACAGACTGGAACGTACCGCCTGGCGATACAACCAATTGGTACGACGTTGTTTGTATTGACGGCCAAACGATCAAGATAAACGCTGCCGAGATGCCTGCGCTTGGTTCCTATACAGGGCTTAGTGCTACAGCCCTTCCTCATATCATCAACTTCACTGCTGGCGATCAATACGGCAACGCGGAGCGCAACGCGACAGAGAAGCGATATTTTGAAGTAGAGAGGTTTCGAGTCAAATCTTGGGGAGGGTCTGGTGTAACGGAAGTTCTCGTTCCAGAATTGCCAAGGGCAGAAGAAAGAGCAATTACCATAGGGCCAAGAGTAGTGATGCAGGATGATTCTGCATGGCTAGGCCAGCTATATTATGAAGGGATGACATGGAGCGAGGGCCGCTGGCTGTTTAGTTCTTGCAGCATAGGGATGGACCTGGCGCCACCGTTTTTAACGAAGGTTGATACCGACTGCGTTGTCAACATGCCGAGAGTGCATCTGTTGGACAGGGCGGACACGACAGGGCAGATGCTGACAAATGAAACTTTGCCGTCTGCTCCAATAGCTGTAATCGGTATTGGTGAAATATTTCAGAACGAACCATTGTATATAAGGGGCATACGATGGGCTTGGTCAGACAGGGCGTTTAGTACAGTCGAGGGTCAGCGTAGGGCGAATTATGTGCGCAGCGAATATAGCGGCCATTTGGTTAGAAGCCAAGACATGGCTGGCGTAACTGTAGAATACGTCGGAGACAACACAAAACGATGGGATACAAGAAGCGAAAGATTGGAAAGAAAAACGCAATTTATACCGCTTGCAGGGCATTCTGGCGGACCTGGGTGGCAGGCGCTTAGCGCAAGTTCAACGGAGCTGTTTTGGGGGGCGTCTCCTTCAGACCCGGCTCCTGTGTTTCCGCCAACAAGGGGTATAAACGGAGTTGGAATACTAGAATCTCCAATTACATCGTCTGTTACTAGGAGATATGAAGAACAGGATGGTGAGTTTTCAGTGACCGCAGAGGGTTTCGATCTTGTCTCTGTAAAGATTACGACGCTATCATCGTATGGAGAAAAAGTCTCGGTTGTTGCAAACAATGACTTTTATCTGAACTATCTGTCAGACCCATATCTGTACGTTGGCGGAAACTCTGGAATGGGAGTGTACTCGCAAACCTTCACTCTAAACGCCTACATTCCATCGACTGATCAGGTGCCCGTGTTTGACATATACAAGCAAAATCCAAGCCCTCCGCCAAAACAGTTGCCAGGAGCTTCGGATGAAATCATAGCAATGCACGACGCTATGGCCGCCCAGATAGTCACACAAGTTTTGTACGACTGCGTTAACTCTGATGGAGTTGATGGTGGGGTTGGATGTTACACACCGTTATACATACCTGATATTGAAGAGCTGGAGGAGCGCTTAACATGGAAAACAATAGATTTCATTTTGTTTGACAAGCCGAACGGAGTGTTTATCTCAATAGAGGGAGAGATGCAGGGCGGAAGAGATAACGTAGCAGAGAATGGATCATCGAATCTAACTATCTTGCTGAGGGTAAAAACAAGATATGACGAAACGGTATACGACATTGCATCTTTTCCATTTGTTGATCAGGGCACCGGTCTTTGGCCGCCAGTTGAAATAGTAGAAGGATCGGGAAGCTATTTCATACCATCTCCCCAAATAAGAGCAATGTTTGTCCCAATGTATCAACATCAAGGCGATTTCAAAGGCGCGCACTATGTAACACTTGAAGAAGAACAGAACGGAGCGCTGCCTGTTCATCTGTTTAATTTCCGGCTTTTGTTAAGGTCTTACGATTTTTTGTCAATATCCAACGCCATAAACGATAACAGCGACTCGATATATTTTGTTCCATGCAACTTGCTTGAAATGCTGTATGCAGTAGTGTTTTCAGCGTCAGGCGGTTTGTCTCCTGACGTTTATGCCGTTACTGATGTTGCTGCGTTCAATTCCATAATGAACACTACGTTTACAGACGCAGTTCGAATCGCAGTCAGAGATGGCGTAAAAGACACGTGGACCGACATATTCGGACCTGACTTCGCCGCCGTTTCTGAAGTCTCACTTCATAGGACATAAACCATGCCTTACGTGCCTGAAACAATCGTTGACTATATTGGCGGGACATACACCCCTGGAGCAGAAAGCGCTCTCGCGTTAAACGCTGACATCATCAACGCCTGTTGGAACAAAGCGCTTGAGCGCATGTATGACTACGACGTAAAGGTTGGCGACCTAACGACTGATGTTACAGGCTGGCTGGCAACGCACAAGCCGCCTCAGATAAGCGAAACGGCCATATCGCCAACAAGTGTTGTGCATTCAGCCATTGTTCCGACAGACGTTACGACGACGGCAGTAACCTCAACGGCAATAACTCCAACAGCAATTGCTGCCGGAAGCATCAGCGTAACGCCAGCGGTCGAGCCGTCCATGACGCTCGCAGACCTGAGCACGGCGACGGTATTCAATGACTTCGGAACGCTTTATACGGATATCGTTGACGATCTCGTAGCAAAGTTTCTCGGGTTCCTTGTAACGCACTTTCCAAACGAGTCGGCAACCTACGCTGCGGCTGAGGCGTACATGCTTGCCAAGATCAACAACGTCACCAACAGCGCTATCCCGGCAGCAATCAAGTCAGCAATCATAGATTCAGGCCGGGTTGAAATCATTGCCAGCGCAACACGGGCCATTGCAGACGCAACAATCCGCTTTGCTGCCATGCGTCACCCGCTTCCGCCTGGGGCCTTGGCTGGCGCGACCGCTCGAATTGCACAGACGGCGCTGGACGCTGAAGGCGACCTTATCAAGACCGTAGCCATCAAGGACTTCGAGCTTACCGAGATGCAGATAAGGGATGCTGTTGGCAAAGCGCTTGCGAACAGGCAGGCGGCGCTTGGAGCAGCTACAGCGTACATTTCAGCGCTTGTCCAAGGCATCAACGAAGGCAACCAGATCACGAACACCGCGCATCGCGAGAGAACGTCGATGCTCGATGCTGTTCGAGGGTATTTCCAGGCCCGGATTACCGCCTCCGAAGTGGCATTAAAGGCAACGACGGCTGACGTTACGACCGAGCTTGACGCCGACAAGTCTAGCGCAGCCAACAAGCTGGAGGCCGATCGGGCGAACCAGGCGGCCGAAATAGAAGCCGCAAAGATTACGTCTGCCGCCGAACTGGAAGCAGACAAAATTACGGCCGCAAACGCCCTTGAGGCATCAAGGCAAAACGCAGCAAACGAACTGCAAGCAGCAATCTTCAGCGCAAACAACATGCTCGAAGCGGCCAAGCTGAGCGCAGCAAACAAACTAGACGTAGACAAGGCAAATCAAGCAGCCGACCTTGCTGATGTTGAGAATTACATCAGGGCATTTGACGGCGAACTGAAGGCGCTGATGGCGGCTGCAGTCGGCTTGCTGAATAACGTTCGTGCCGGCGGCTCTGTCGATTACCGGGTTGATGGAACATAATCATGAAAACATGGCTTAAAGACTTGCTCAACAAGATTCTGACCAGATGGATGTTCCCGCAGACTCGAACCGCAAAACGTGATCGAGACAATGCTGGTCCGTGATCGCAAACGCGGGCCAATTTCAGCAGCAAACATGCCGTTGCTTCGGCGCAAACGTTCGCCAAGCATGGCAAAATAACTCTGCTGATAGCATACGCTACGGCAGGGTACGACCGGGGGCGACATGGCGATATTCTCAAAGCCATCGAAGACTGTGATTCA
>CAYRXO010000150.1:0-8762 GCA_964428215.1 uncultured Candidatus Accumulibacter sp.
TATTATGTTAGCGCTTATGGGGGCGAGGGGTCGGCAATCACAGCCAAATTCTCGCAGCACTTGAATTGTTCTGCGTTTCCCTTGGTTCGCGGCGCCTCGGCAGCGCGACACCTGACTGCCGATCCACTTCTGAATGTCGGACTCCAGCCAGCCTGACATGCGGCCGAGCTTGATCGGCGCGGGAAAGGTGCCGTCCTTGATCTTGTCATAGACGGCGGTTTTCTTCATGCCCACCATGCCCAGCACTTCGGGCAGGCGGATGATGCGTTCGTTCGGATTCACTTTGTCACCTCCATTTCCTGAAACAGTTCCAACTGCGCCACCTGCACGACGGCAGCAGCCTTGCGCCGGGCGCTCGCCGCCCACGACAGCAGCACGAAGCAGACGCCGCGCTGCGCCGGGTTCCGGCCGCGCATGCGGGCCTCGCGCAGATAGACGCGAGCGGCGCGAATGTGGGCGGCGCGCTCGCTCATGGCTTCGCCCCGCGCGCGAAACTTTCCGCCGTCGATTTCCCGGTAAGCGAAACCTTCATCGAGACTTGCGGATACCCGTCGTGCAGCACGCCATCAAGCACCCGGCCGGCCGCCTGCTTTCCAACCCACGCCGTTTCCTGATCGCCGCCGAAGAAATCGACACCATCCTAGCCGTCACGAAACGAGCCGTCCGGCCGAACATAGGCGGTGCGCTTGCTCGGGATCATCGCCATGTCGTCGTCGCAGAAGTCGGTCGCCAGCCATTCACCGTGCTGCTTGAACAGGAACGGCACGCGGCCAGCGGCGCACTGATCGCGCAGGCCGCGCACCCATGCGGGGTGCATCCGGCGGCACCGTGTTGCCGATGCGCTCGCGCCAGTCGCTGTCGCTCAAACCTTCCAGCTCGAGGTATTCTTCCGGATCGACCAGCGATTGCAGCGCTGCCTGCCGGCGCCGTTCGTGTTCGGCGAGCAGATGCCAGTCGGTGACGGTGTCGAACGGCGGAACGGCGAGCAGCGGCGGGTAGCGGCCAGCGGCGCAGGCGTGCGCCGCTGGTGGTGCTTGTTGCGCGCCGATCGTGCGCGCCGGGCCGCTGTTTGCCGTCGCGCTGGTCCGCCGGCGGCTGCGGGGCTGGCGAGGTGGATGGTTGGACGTCTTCCGGCAGGCGTGCAGTGATGTGCGTCGGGTCGGGGGAGTTGCTGTGCGGCGTGGCGTTTTCTCCGGCAAGCCGGCCGGCTGGGTGGGCTTCAGAGCAGTTTGGCGAAGGTTTTGTCGGGCGTCGGGTAGTGACGCGCGTGCAGCGGGTCGAGTTTTTCCTGTTCCTGCTGAAAGATCTGCTGATAGCGGCCGAGCGCGGCGTTGGCCTGGGCGTGGGTTTCGGCGTCGGCCTGCGCGTGGAAGGTGTCGATTTCCGCCGGGCTGTCGAAACGGGCGGTGATGGCATGGTTGACCGTCGAGCCGGGCGCCAGGGCCAGATGCCGGCGCAGGTAGAGATACATGGCGTAGAGGTTGGCGACGACGAACAGCGACAGGACGGCGGCGCCGACGAGCGGGGTGAGCGTGTGCAGTGAGATGGTGTTCATGGTGTTTTCTCCGCGCGGGTTGATGACCGGCGTACTGTCGTCTTTCGCCGGCGCTTCGACCACCGGGAAAATGCGCCGGCCTTTCCCGGTGGTGCCGGGCGGATCGTTTTTGTGTAATGACCTCTCCCGCCACTCGTCAAGGAGATGTTCCATGAACAATCAACACCAACACCGTCGGGTCGAACGTCAGGCGACCGCTCAGGTGCGCAGCGACCTGAGTGCGCCGCCGGTCAACGCGGCGCCGTACGCCGGCGAACGGCGGATTGGCGACGGTTTCAAGCCGCTGACGCAGCGTTATGCCTATTTCGCGCCGGAAACGAAGGCGGCAATGTGATCATGCTCCTGGCCTTGATCATCGCCGTGCGGACGCCGTGCTGGCTCGGCTGGACGCTGTTCAGTGTGGCGGTGACGGTGCTGGCCCTCGTCGTGGCGCTGATCGGCGCTTATCGCTGGTATTTCCACCCGTACGGGCCGGACGTGATCCGCTGCGCGCGCTGGCCGGCAGTTGCCAGCGGTGGCTTTTCCGTCGACCATAGCGAGCTTCTCCGTTATGTTTGCTCGAGCCGCTCATGTCGCCCGTATTGCTGCGTCGTCTGGTGTTGTCGTTGCTGGTCATCGTCTTGTTGGCCGGCGCGGGTTGGTGGCTGACGCGGCCGAAGCCGGTGGCGGTGACGGTCAAGGAAATCGGTCGCGGAACGGTCGAATCGACGATCGCCAATACGCGTGCCGGCACCGTCGAAGCCTGTCAGCGGACGCGTTTGTCGACCATCAGCGGGGGGCGCATCGAGCGGCTGGCGGTCAAGGAGGGCGACCGCGTGCAGCGGGGGCAGTTGCTGCTCAAACTGTGGAACGACGATCAGCAAGCGCAGAGCGCTCTCGCCGCGACGCAGGTGACAACGGCGCGGCAACGCGTGCGCGAAGCCTGCGCGGTGGCGGCGAATGCCGAACGCGAAGCGCGGCGGCAGGCGGCGCTGCGCAAACAGGGCTTCGTCTCGGCGGCGCGCGAGGAGGCGGCACGCAGCGACGCGGAGGCGCGCCAGGCCGGCTGTGCGGCGGCACAGGCCGACGTGGCGCAGGCGCAGTCGAAGGTGCAGGCGACGCGCGTCGAGCAGGGGCGCACGGTGTTGTACGCGCCGTTTGCCGGCACCGTCGCCAAGATCGTCGGCGAGGTCGGCGAGTATTCGACGCCCTCGCCGCCAGGCGTGCCGACGCCGCCGGCGATCGATCTGATCGACGATTCCTGCCTGTACGTCAAGGCGCCGATGGATGAAGTGGATGCGCCGAAGATCGCCACCGGCGCGGCGGTGCGCATCAGTCTGGATGCCTTGCCGAAGCGCTCGTTCGCCGGCAAGGTGCGGCGGGTGGCGCCGTATGTTTCGGCGGTCGAGAAGCAGGCGCGCACGGTCGATATCGAGGCCACTTTTGACGATCCGGCGGCGCCGGGCAAACTGCTCGTCGGTTACAGCGCCGACGTCGAGGTGGTCCTCGCCGTGCGCACGCAGGTGCTGCGCGTGCCGACCTCGGCGCTGCTCGAAGGCGGCCGCGTGCTGGTTGCCGGCGATGACGGGCGGCTGCAGGAACGGACGATCCGCCCCGGCCTGGCCAACTGGGAATTCACCGAAGTACTCGACGGTCTGCAGCCCGGCGAGCGGGTGGTGACCTCGCTCGAACGCGCCGGCGTCAAGGCCGGCGCGCGCTATGTCGTCGACGCGCCGGCCGGCGGGGCAGCGTGAGCCGCGCGCCGCTGATCGAGCTGGCGGGGATCGAACGCGTTTTCCAGCTCGGCGACAGTACGGTGCATGCCTTGCGCCGGCTCGACGTGCAGATTGCCGCCGGCGAATACGTGGCGGTGATGGGCCCCTCCGGGTCGGGCAAATCGACGCTGCTCAATCTGCTCGGCCTGCTCGACCGGCCAAACGCCGGCACCTACCGGCTGGCCGGGCGCGACGTGACGACGCTGTCGGCGGACGAGCAGGCGCGGGTGCGCAGCGAGCGCATCGGTTTCGTTTTCCAGAGTTTTCATCTCGTGCCGCGCCTGACTGCGGCCGAAAACATCGCTTTGCCGATGGTGCTCGCCGGTCTGCCGCCGGCCGCGCGCCACGAGCGGGTGCGGCAGGCTTTGCACGATTACGGGCTGGAGAATCGTGCCGATCACCGTCCGGACCAGCTTTCCGGCGGGCAGCGGCAGCGCGTGGCGATCGCCCGCGCGACGATCATGCAGCCGGCGATGATTCTCGCCGACGAGCCGACCGGCAATCTCGACCGTGCCACCGGCGAGGAGGTGGTACGCCTGCTCGAAGGGCTGAACGCCGCCGGCGTGACGCTGATCGTCGTCACGCACGACGCGACGCTCGGCGCACGTGCGCAGCGACAGTTGCTGATGGAGGACGGCTCACTGCAGCGCGATCAGCGGCGGGCGGCGACCGCGTTGGCGGGCTGAGATGCGCGCCTCCGATCTCTTCCACTTCGCCGGCCGGGCGGCGACCGGTAACGCGCTGCGTACCGGCCTGCTGATCCTGGCCATGGCCATCGGCGTCGCCGCGGTGGTCGTGCTGACCGCGCTCGGCGACGGCGCGCGCCGCTACGTCCTGAACCAGTTTTCGTCGATCGGCAGCAACCTGGTCATCGTGCTGCCCGGCCGCTCGCAGACCGGCGGTTTCAATCCCGGCAACGCCATCACGTCGACGCCGCGCGATCTGACGGTCGACGATGCGCAGGCCTTGCTGCGCGCCAGCGCCGTGCGCCGTGTCGCGCCGCTGATCATCGGCACGTCGGAAATCAGCGTCGGCGGCAAATTGCGTGAAGTGATGGTCGCCGGCAGCACCGCCGAATTCATCGACGTGCGGCAATTGAAACTCGCGCAGGGCCGCTTCCTGCCGGTCGGCGACTGGCGGCGCGGGCCGCCGGAGGCGGTGATCGGCGCCAGGATCAACAACGAACTGTTCGCCGGCACGTCGGCGCTCGGCCAATTGGTGCGTGTCGGCGACCGGCGGGTGCGCATCGTCGGTGTGCTGGCAACGACCGGACAGGGGCTGGGGATGAACACCGACGAACTGGTGATCGTGCCGGTGTCGCTGGCGCAGGCGATGTTCAACAGCAACACCTTGTTCCGCATTCTGATCGAGGCGAGCAGCCGCGAAGCGATCGAAGCGGCCAAGGTGCAGGCCACCGAAATCATCAAATTGCGCCATGAAGGCGAGCTCGACGTGACACTGATCACCCAGGACGCCGTGCTGGCTACTTTCGACCGCCTGCTCGGTGCGCTGACGCTCGGCGTCGCCGGCATCGCGGCGATCAGCCTGGCCGTCGCCGGCATTCTGGTGATGAACGTGATGCTCGTTTCGGTGGCGCAGCGTACCGCCGAAATCGGCCTGCTCAAGGCGCTCGGCGCCAGCGGGGCGACGATCCGGCAGACTTTTCTCGCCGAAGCGGCGATGCTGTCGCTGGTCGGCGCGCTGCTCGGCCTGCTGCTCGGCCACGCGGGTGCGGCGCTGATCCGCCACCTGTTTCCGGTGCTGCCGGCGTTTCCGCCGCTGTGGGCGGTGCTTGCCGGCCTCGGCACCGCGCTGGTGACCGGCGTGCTGTTCGGCGTGCTGCCGGCGCGGCGGGCGGCGGCGCTCGATCCGGTGCTGGCGCTGGCCAGGCGATGATCCGCCTCGCCGACGCCTGGCAACTGGCGCTGCGCGCGATCGCCGCGCACCGGCTGCGCAGTTTCCTGACGCTGCTCGGCATTGCCGTCGGCATCGCGGCGGTGATCCTGCTCACCTCGATCGGCGAGGGCATCCATCGTTTCGTGCTCGCCGAATTCACCCAGTTCGGCACCAACGTCATCAATATCGCGCCGGGCAAGGTGAAGACGTCCGGCCCGGCGCCGACCGGCATTCCGACCTCGGTCCGTCCGCTGACGCTCGACGACGCGCGCGCGCTCGAACGACTGCCGCAGGTCACCGCCGTGACCGCCACCGTCTGGGGCAACAGCGAGGTCGGCGCCAACGGCCGCCTGCGGCGCACGACGGTGAATGGCGTCAGCGCGGCGATGCCGAAAGTGTTCAACATCAAGGTGCGCAGCGGTCAGTTCCTGCCGGCCGAGGACGGCGACAACGCGCGCGCCTTTCTGGTGCTCGGCGCCAAGCTGAAGGAGGAGCTGTTCGGGGCGGCGAATCCGCTCGGTGCGCGCGTGCGCGTCGGCGGTCTGCAGTTTCGCATCATCGGCGTTCTCGAAGCGAAAGGGCAGTTTCTAGGCATCGATCTCGACGACGCGGCGTACATTCCGACGGCGCGCGCGCTCGAACTGTACAACCGCGACGGGCTGATGAAGATCGATCTGGCCTACGAGGAAAGCGCCAGTGCCGCCGGGGTCAGCGCGCTGGTACGCGCGACGCTGAAGGCGCGGCATGGGCGCGAAGATTTCACCCTCACCACACAGGAAGACCTGCTGCGCACGCTGTCGAACATTCTCGACGTGCTGACCCTGGCCGTCGGCGCGCTGGGCAGCATTTCGCTGCTCGTCGGCGGTGTCGGCATCGTCACCATCATGACCATCGCCGTCAGCGAACGCACCGGCGAAATCGGCCTGCTCGTCGCGCTCGGCGCGCCGCGGCGGACGATCCTCGGCCTGTTTCTCGGCGAGGCGACGGCGCTGTCGGCTTTGGGCGGCGCTTTCGGTCTGCTGCTCGGTTTCGGCCTGGCGCAACTATTGCACGTCTTTCTGCCGACGCTGCCGGTGCATACCCCGTGGCGCTTTGCGCTGCTCGCCGAAGTGCTGGCCATCGCCATCGGCCTCATTGCCGGCGTGCTGCCGGCGCGACGCGCGGCGCGGCTGGATGCGGTCGACGCCTTGCGCGCCGAATGAGGGCGCTTGTCGTTGTCGCTGGCCGTTTTGTCCGGCTGTCCGTGCGGGGGTGTCGGAATTTTTTACACCACGCGAGCCAATGTTTTGGCAATCATAATTTATTGTATATAAATCATTTTATTGTAAATATGGAATGTTTATTGCTTTACGCCTGTTCCAGGGGTCGGCGAAAATTATTGTTCTTTTAAGTTGCGCTGTCTCCGGCGATTTCATTCGATGGCAGGCAAAATGCTTGCTGCATTGCTCAAGTACCATTGACAAGAGACAAACTCCATGAAAAAACTATTCGGAATGACGGCCATGTTGTTGGCGCTTGGTCTGTCGTCATCGGCAAACGCCGGTTTGACGCAATTGGGCAACCTGTTCGTCTTTGGCGACAGTCTGTCGGATGGAGGTAACAGCGGCTTGGTGAGCCAAGCGGCCACCGGCGGCTCATTTACCTACCCACCAGCACCGTATGACAATGGCCGCTACTCCAACGGGCCGGTCGCCGTCGAGCAGTTGTGGCAGTTATTCAATCCGGGTGACACCAGCTTCAAGCCTTCGCTGGCCGGGGGAACCAACTACGCGATTGGCGGCGCGACGAGCGGCATGGCAAACTATAATTCTTCCTCCGCACCTCCTCCTCTGAACGGCGCTTACGCAAATTTAGGTACGGCTTGGCAATTGGGCACCTTTGTGTCGCAAGCGCCAGCTTTCAATCCGGCGAATTCGCTGTTCGTCGTCTGGCTGTTCCCGAATGACGTTTTCAATTACTCATTAACCGGCCAACTGCCGGGCAACCTTCGCACCAATACTCCGGCGGGTGGTCCTTTGGTTAACGGTAATCAACTGGCCATCAACGGCATCGACAACATCATCACCACCGTGACCACGTTAGCAGCGTACGGCGGCCGGCATTTCCTGGTGCCGACCATGCCCAATCTGTCTCTGACACCCGGCTATGCCGGCGATTCGGCTCTGAACGACTTGAGCAATGGTTTCAACTTCACTCTGGCAGCAGCGCTGAATGCCTTGCAGGCGGCCATGCCTTCGCTCGACATCATCACGTTCGACACCAACGCCGTATTCAGGGATGTCATTGACCACAAGGCCAGCTATGGTTTGACGGAAACCGGTACCGCCTGCTTGTCAGACCAGAATTGCAATCCGAATACCTGGTTGTTCTGGGATTCCGTGCATCCGACGGCCAAAGGCCAACAAATCCTTGCCGACAAATTCTTCGGTGCCGTGCTTCCCGAGCCTTCGTCGATAGCCTTGTTGGCGGTGACCTTGTTCGGTTTCGCGGCCGCCCGGCAACGCCGCAGACTGTGAGTCCGCTAGCCGGACGGTGACGCGACGCCCCGCCGCGGCGGGGCTTTTCTTTGCTGAGGACGCTTTTTTCCTGCTGCAAGTTGTGCAGTCTTCCTGGTTTGCGCTGCCATTGAAGCAGGCAGTTTTTTTCTCGACGAGTGATTCGATGGACGACGATATCATCCGTATCTATCACAACAAGCGCTGCTCCAAGAGTCGGGGAGCCTGTCAGGTGATTGCCGCTGCCGGTTTGTCGGCCGAGGTGATCGATTACTTGAATGACACGCCCAGCCGCGACGAACTGATCGATATCCTGGCTTTGCTGGGCATGAGACCGGCGGAAATCGTCCGCCGGGGCGAAGCGGTATTCAAGGAGCACTACGCCGAGCGCATCTTGAGCGACGAGGAGTGGCTGGATGCGTTGCTGGCGCACCCGATCCTGATCGAAAGACCGATCGTCGTGCGTGGCGGCAAGGCGGTGATCGGCCGGCCTCCTGAAAAAGTGCTTGAACTGCTGTAGTTTTTCCGTTTGCTGAACGGTGCCACTGCTTCCTTAGCGTGGCATCGGCGGTTTGCCGCTCCACGAATCTCGCAGCGTCACCGTCCGGTTGAATACCGGTGCGCCGGGGCGTGAATCGACCCGGTCGGCGACGAAATAGCCGTGCCGTTCGAACTGGAAGCTCTCTTCGGCGGCGACATTCGCCAGCGCCGGTTCGAGCCAGGCCTGAATTACCCGACGGCTGGCCGGGTTGAGATCGTCCAGGAAGTCACGTTCGCTTCCTTCCGGATCGCCCGGCCGGCGGGCACCCGGTGAGGGCACGGCAAAGAGGCGATCGTAGAGCCGCACTTCGGCGCGGCAGCCGCTGGCCACAGATACCCAGTGCAGATTACCTTTGACTTTGTAGGTGTCGGCGCCGGGCGTGCCACTTTTCGAATCGGGAAAATACTCGGCATGTACGGCGCAGACCTGCCCGTCGGCATCGCGTTCGAAGCCGGCGCATCTGATGACGTAGCCATAGCGCAAGCGTGCGGTGTTGCCGGGGTACAGGCGGTGGTAACCTT
>CAYRXO010000151.1:0-8704 GCA_964428215.1 uncultured Candidatus Accumulibacter sp.
TCACAGCATATGGCCTGCCGCGACTTTCGTCACGCTGGCCAGCGCTGCCACCGACCCCTCGCCTGCATGGGGTTCGCGCAATCCGCCTGTCGCCGTTCAAGCGGGGCGCTGTGGCCAGCGAATGGGATTCCGGCGGTGAGGATTCGGGGTTGCGTGTTATTCCTCTTTGAATTATTTTGAAAAATACCTGCTCGAAGCGGAGACGTGGAGAACGCAATGAGGGCGTTTAAATGGGATGAATGTTTTGTGACCGGGCTGACGACGGTTGATGAACAACATCGACATCTGGTCGGTGTCGTGAACCGTTTTGGCGAGTTGCTGATGCAGCCGCAGGGCGCGACGAATGACCAGCTGGAAACGATATTCCAGCAGCTGACCAGTTACGCCCTCTACCATTTCCGGGAAGAAGAACAGTTGATGGAGCGGTGCCGGCTGGGTCAAGGGCTGATTAAAGCGCATGGCGACGAGCACGAACGCTTCATTCACGAGGTCGGCCACATGTCTCAGCATATGAACGATGTACCGATCGAAGAATTGCGTCGTCTGTTGCGTTTCTTATGCGACTGGTTGACCTACCACATCCTCGGCAGTGACCAGATCATGGCTCAGGCGATTGCCAATCGAGGCGAGGGGTCTGGCGAGCAGACCGTGCTGGCACGGCACAAACCTCGCGACCAGAAGACGGACATGCTGTTGAAAGCGCTGGACAGCCTGTTCAAGCAGATGTCCGAACGCAATCAGGCGCTCTTCGAGCTCAACCGTTCGCTGGAAGAGCGTGTCGAAGAACGGACCCGCGCATTGCTCGAGGCCAACCAGAGCCTGGAAACGATCGCCATGACCGACAGCCTGACCGGCTTGTCGAACCGTCGTCAGGCGATGAGCACTTTCCGTCACGCCTGGCAGGATGCGCGTGCCCGCGGCACACCTCTGGCGTGCATGATGATCGATGCCGATGGCTTCAAACTGATCAACGACGGCCATGGACACGATGCGGGCGACGAGGTGCTGCGGCAACTGTCACATCAATTGGCCAATTCGGTACGCACCGACGACCATGTCTATCGACTCGGCGGGGACGAATTCCTGGTCATCTGCCAGGAAACGTCGCTGGCCGGCGCGTTGATTCTCGCTGAAAAAATCCGTGCCGAAGTCGGCAAAATGCGCGTGCCGGCAGGTAAAGGCGTCTGGCAGGGAAGCGTCAGCATCGGCGTCGCGGTGCTCGACGAGTCGATCCGACGTTTTGAAGATCTGTTGAAAAAAGCCGACGAAGGTGTTTACTTGGCCAAGCGCAAAGGACGGAACTGTGTGGCCAGCGTCGGCCAGAACGACGTCTGCCTAGCCAACTTCGGCGATTGATTGTCGGGCCGGCGATCAGCAGCGCGGTGCCAGGTTGGTCTCCTCAGCGTGCGGACAGCGCCGGCTCACTCCCCGTCCGTGGTCGGTTTGACGCCATAACAGCGCATAGCAGACGCAACTTGTGAGGCTTCGCTCGTTTCGCCAGGAAAAAAACGGTCACAGTGGGCGATTATCGACGACAGGGAAGCGCTTGCCAGCCCTGTCGGTCCGCGGCGCCATCTGTCGCATCCCGTCTGTTCATGCGCGATGTCTCGCTGGCGCGTGCAGAGCGCCTGACGCATCATCCCGACCAGACATTCACTCAGCGCGCTCCAGGACGCTGCCGGTCTGTCGGCGCCGCTCGGGCCCGAGCGTACAGAACAACAGATCGCTGCCTATCAGCGTCACCCGCCCGAGACGTCGGTTGTCGCCGGTATCGCTATATTCAAACTGGTAAACACGGCGCAGACGCAGGTGGCTGTCGTCGTCGCGTACCGGGCGCAATTCGGTGAGCGCCACCGTCTCGTCGAGCAACAGCAGATCTTCCGCCCGGCACGTGGCGCGCGCGGCAGCGAGTGCGACGGCGCGCGCCTGGAAACTGTCGTACCAGAACCAAGCCAGCGACAGCAAAGCGAGCAAAGCGATCGTTTCCGGCCACGGGATCATCGAGCTGCCTTCAGCGCGCGGGCTTTGTCCGCTCGCAGGCAAACGCTTCCTTGCCCCAAACGGCCGCGCGTCAGCGATGGAGCGGTCGATGTCGCCGTGCGGACGGCGAGATCCTGGAAGTGAACCATCATTTTCTGAACATAACTTTCAGCGGCGCTGTCCGAAGGTGCTTGATCGATCGGAAAGGTCTTTTGGCTATACTAACGAAAAATGATTGCCCTCTCGTCCCGGTTTAGCGTGCGACTCACGCACTCGCTGTTTTCTCTACATTTTTTCCTGCTGCTATTGGCGTCCGTATCGTCGGTGATGGCCGTCGACATCGCCGATCCCTTGCGCACGCGTGCGAATTTGCCGCCACCGCCGCTCTTCGTCGCGGCTGGCACGGATGTTCCGGCACCTTGCCTGCAGCGCTCTGCCGGAACGGTGTACGGGGTCCACGAAGTGGTCGACCAGGCCTTGTGCCGCAATCCGCAGACGCATGACGCCTGGGCCGCGCTCCAGTGGCAAGCCGCACAACTGGGATTGGCGCAGGCGGATTTTCTGCCGTCGCTCGATGGTCGGCTGACGGTCAGCCGCCAACGTAGCGCCGGTCAGAGCGTCAACCAGCGTAGCGCGGCGCTGAGTTTGTCCTGGTTGCTGTTCGATTTCGGCGCACGGGACGCGGCGGCCGCCAGCGCCCGACAGTTGCTGCGCGCCGCCAGTGCGACATACGACGCCAGCGTGCACACCGTATTTCTCTATGCCGTCAACAACTACTTCCAGACGCAGGCCTCACGCGCCGCGGTGACGGCGACGCGTGAGGCCGAACGCACCAGTCGCGAGAGCCTGGCCGCCGCCGAATTGCGCTATCAAGTGGGCGTCGCCACCCCTGCCGATCGGCTGCAGGTGCAGACGGCGCTGTCGCAGGCGACGCTCACCCGTCAGCGGGCCGAAGGTACGATGCGCAACGCCTACGGCCGGCTGGCGCAGGTGATGGGTCTCGACGCCGATCAGCCCGTGCTGCTCGACGAGGTGCCGACGGCAATACCTGCCACGTTGCCGATGGACGCCTTCGACCGCGACGTCGCGACCTTGATCGCTGAAGCGCGCCAACAGCGCCCCGATCTGCAAGCGGCCGAAGCCAACGTGCAGGCGTCGGAATCGGCAATCGCCCAAGCCCGCGCGGCTGGCTGGCCGAAACTGACGCTGGGCGGCGGTCCGAGCTGGCAGAGCGTCGGCGGCTTGTCGACGCAAGGCAATTCGCTCGGCTTGACGCTCGACATCCCGATTTTTTCCGGTTTCAACCACAGCTACAACATTCGTGCCGCGCAGGCCCGCCGCGACTCGCAGTCCGCGCGTCGCGACAGCTTGCGGCAATTGGTGGCCGTCGAAGTCTGGGAAGCGTATCAAAACCTGCAGACAGCCGGACAGACCGTGCGTACCAGCGCCGACCTGCTGCGCAGCGCCGAACAGTCCGAGCGCGTCGCCCTCGGCCGCTACAAGGCCGGCGTCGGCAACATACTCGACGTGCTGAACGCGCAGAGCGCTTTGGCCAATGCCCGGCTGCAACGTATCCAGGCCTGGCTCGACTGGCAGGTCTCACGCGCGACGCTGGCCAAAGCGCTCGGCACGCTCGACAATCGCCTGTTCGACGACGACCAGAAAGCCCGCCGGCCATGAAACCCGTGTTCAAAAAAATCCTGCCGATCGCTCTGCTCAGCGTACTGGCCGGCGGCGGTTATTGGTATTACCAGCAGCGCGACGCGCAGTCGCCCGAGCAGCGTTACAAGACGCAGGCGCTCGAGAAGGGCCAGATCACGCAGACCGTGTCCGCCAATGGCACGCTCAACCCGGTGGTACTGGTCAGCGTCGGCACGCAAGTCTCCGGGACGGTCACCAAACTGTACGTCGACTTCAACGACAAGGTGCAGAAGGGCCAGGCGCTGCTCGAACTCGACGATTCGCTGCTCGCCGCACAATCGCGGCAGTCGGCGGCCAACGTGCGCAACATTGCTGCTGCGCTCGATCTGGCACGCGCCAGCGAAAAAAGAATGCAGGCGCTGTACGCCAAGGAATACGTTTCGCGCCAGGAATATGAACAGGCGGTTCAGGCACGCCGTTCGAATGAAGCGCAACTGGCGCAGGCACAGGCGGCAGCCGAAAAAGATCGCGTCAACCTCGGCTACACCGTCATCCGCTCACCGGTCTCGGGAATCGTCATCGACCGGGTGGTCGATCTCGGACAAACGGTCGCCGCCAGTCTGCAGACGCCGACCTTGATCAAGATCGCCCAGGATCTGTCGGAAATGCGCATCGATTCCAGCTTTGCCGAAGCCGATATCGCCAAGATTCGTGAAAAGCAGAAAGTCCGCTTCACGGTCGATGCGTTCCCGAATCGGCTTTTCGAAGGCGAAGTGCAACAGATTCGCCTCAATCCGACCAATCAGCAGAACGTGGTCACTTACAACGTTCGTATTTCGTTATCCAATCCCGACCAGATCCTGCTGCCGGGAATGACCGCCTACGTCACCATCGGCGTTGACCGCCGCGACGCCGCGCTGCGGTTGCCCAACGCCGCGCTGCGTTTCAAACCCGACGCACAGCTAGGCGGGGACAAGAAAGCGGACCTGCCAGCCAGCGGCGTTGCTGGTCAGCCCGCGGCCAGCGGCAGCGGCCAGCCGCCAGCCGGCGGCGAAGGGCGTGGCAAAGGACGCAAGCGCGATGGCAGCGCCGGTACGGTGTATCTGATCGAACAGGGCGCCCTGAAACCGGTTGCCGTGCAACTCGGCATCACCGACAACCGTGTTACCGAAGTGCTGGGCGGCGAACTGAAGGTCGGCGACAAGGTGGTCGTCGGCGAGAACGTCGGCAACGGCAGCAGCAGCACCAAACCGAGCAGTGTGGGCATGAGATTGTTCTGATGGACGCAGCGGTCATCCGCGTCGTGGGGCTCGGCAAGTCGTACGCCACCGCAGCCGGCGAGTTTCCGGCATTGAAAACCGTCGATCTGCGCATCGATACCGGCGAATTCGTCGCCATCATGGGGCCGTCGGGTTCCGGCAAATCGACGTTCATGAACTTGCTCGGCTGCCTCGACACGCCGTCGCGCGGCGACTATTTCCTCGTCGGCCGCAATGTCGCGCAACTGGACAAGGACGAACTGGCGCGATTGCGCAATCGCACCATCGGCTTCGTTTTCCAGGGTTTCAACCTGCTGCCGCGGATGACGCTCGCAGACAATGTTGCCCTGCCGCTGGTGTACACCGGCAGCGCGCGCGATGAGCGTCGGGCTTTGGCGCGGCAGCAACTCGCCCGTGTCGGACTGGCCGATTACGCCGGCTCGTTGCCGAGCCGCATTTCCGGTGGCCAGCAGCAGCGCGTCGCCATCGCCCGCGCCCTGATCAATTCGCCGCCGCTGATTCTGGCCGACGAGCCGACCGGCAACCTCGATAGTCAGACCAGCGAAGAAATCATGGCCCTGTTCACCGAGCTCAACCGGCAGGGAATCACCATCGTCCTGGTAACGCACGAGAACGACATCGCGGCGCACGCGCAACGACAGGTCCGCTTCCACGACGGCCGGCTGGTCAGCGACCAGCCGACGCCGACCCGGAGCGGCGCGTGATGCTGCAAGCGATGCTCGGCGAAGCGTGGCGGGCGATGGGTGCCAACCGCCTGCGCACCGTGCTGACCATGCTCGGCATGGTCATCGGCGTCGGCTCGGTGGTGCTGATGCTGGCCATCGGCCAGGGCGCGCAGTACGCGGTGGCGCAAACGATCAGCACCATGGGCAGTAATCTGTACATCCTGATTTCCGGCTCGACCAATACCAGCGGCCTGCGCAGTGGGGGCGGCGGCGGGCCGACGCTGACCGTTGCCGACGGCGAGGCGATCAGCGAACTCGACGGCGTCGCCAACGTCGCGCCCGTTCATCAAGGCACTCAACAACTGGTCTACGGCGCCAACAACTGGAACGCGACGGTCGTCGGCACGACGCCGAACTATCTCGACGCGCGCGCGTGGACGATCGTCAGCGGCGCGCCTTTCGGCGATTCGGACGTCCGTTCAGCGACGCGTGTGGCGCTGATCGGGCAAACCGCCGCCGACAACCTGTTCGGCAGCGATGACCCGCTCGGCAAGACCATCCGCATCCGCCAGAGTCCGTTCGTCATCATCGGCGTTCTCGGCCGCAAGGGGCAGAATCTCGACGGCCGCGACCAGGACGACACGCTGATCATTCCGCTGACCACCGCGCAGCGTAAAGTCTTCGGCACGCCTTTCGCCGGCTCGGTGCGCCTGATGATGGTGCAGGCCAGATCGGCGGAAGCGATGCCACTGGTCGAGAAGAGCCTCACCGCGCTGCTGCGCCAGCGGCATCGTATCCGCGAGGATCAGGAAAACGATTTCTACCTGCGCAATCTCGCCGCCGCCGCCGACTCGGCCGCCGAGACGACGCGCGTCATGTCGATGCTGCTCGGCGCCATCGCCTCGGTGTCGCTGCTCGTCGGCGGCATCGGCATCATGAACATCATGCTCGTCTCGGTGACCGAGCGCACACGCGAAATCGGCATCCGCATGGCCATCGGCGCCCGCCAGCGCGACATCCTGACGCAGTTCCTGCTCGAAGCATTGATGATTTCGGTCGCCGGCTGTCTGATCGGTCTGCTCCTCGGCATTGGCGGCGCGCTGCTGACCAACGCGCTGACCAATATGGTGATCGTCATTTCCGGCGCATCGGTGCTTGTCGCTTTCGGCGTCGCTGCCGCCGTCGGCGTTTTCTTCGGCTACTACCCCGCGCACCGTGCTGCGGCGCTCGACCCGATCGAAGCCTTGCGCCATCAATAGCCGAAGGGGCTACAATCGTTCGCTCGTCATTCACCACCGGAAAGCTCTGTCATGGCCATTTTCGCTTTAGGCAACCGCCACCCGCAAATCGACCCGCAAAGCTGGGTCGCCGCCAACGCCACGGTGATCGGCGATGTCCGTCTGGCGAAAAACGCGTCGATCTGGTGGAACGCCACCGTCCGCGGCGACAATGACCCGATCAGCATCGGCGAGAACAGCAACATCCAGGACAACAGCGTCCTGCATACCGACGAAGGTGTGCCGATGGTCATCGGCCGCGACGTCACCGTCGGTCATCTGGTGATGCTGCACGGCTGCACCATCGGCGACGGTTCACTGATCGGCATTGGCTCGGTGGTCCTCAACCGGGCGGTGATCGGCAAAGGCTGCCTGGTTGGCGCCAACACCCTGGTTCCTGAAGGCAAAGTCTACCCCGACCGCTCGCTGATCGTCGGTTCGCCCGGCCGGGTCATCCGCCAGCTCGACGACGCCGATCTCGAACGGCTGCTGCATAGCGCCGAACACTACGTGGCGAACTGGCAACGCTATCTGCGCGACCTGCGGGCGCTGTGAGCCGGCCGCGCATCGATAGCGGTATGTAAATCCGTGTTCACAACCCTGTCGATTGGGCGGTTACTTTATATACACTACCTGTCTTTTCTCGTAGAATCCGAATCTTGTCTGCCGGCATGAAAGCTGTCTGCAACCCTGCCGGAGTGTGTCGGACGACGTCCGACGACGCAGACCTCATCCGGCGGCGCGAGCCGCCGTTTCAGTTTCAAGCCTGTGCAATGGATGGTCCATGTCGCATCTGATGAATACCTACAGCCGCTTGCCGGTGGCTTTCAGTCATGGCGAAGGCAGTTGGCTGACCGATACTGAGGGAAAACGCTATCTCGATGCTTTAGCGGGAATTGCCGTCTCCACCCTCGGCCACAACCATCCGGCGCTGGTCGCCGCGCTGGCGGCGCAGGCGCAACGGCTGCTGCACGTTTCCAATCTCTACCGCATTCCGCAGCAGGAAGAACTGGCCGACAAGCTCGCCGGACTGTCCGGCATGGACGAAGTCTTTTTCTGCAATTCGGGTTGTGAAGCCAACGAAGCGGCGATCAAGCTGGCGCGCTACCACGGCCACCGCCAGGAAGTCGACAGCCCGGCGATCGTGGTGATGGAAAAGGCGTTTCACGGGCGGACGATGGCCACCCTGTCGGCGACGGGCAACCGCAAGGCGCAAGCTGGTTTCGAGCCGCTGCTGCCCGGTTTCGTGCGTGTTCCGTACAACGACATCGACGCCATTCGCGCCATCGCCAAGCATCACAAGAACATCGTCGGCGTCATGCTCGAAATCATCCAGGGCGAAGGCGGCATCCACCTCGCCGACCTCGAGTTTCAGCGCGCCTTGCGTGCTTTGTGCGATGAACGCGGCTGGCTGCTGATCTGCGACGAAGTGCAGTGCGGCATGGGCCGTACCGGCCGCTGGTTCGCTTTTCAACATGCGGGCATCGTGCCGGACATCGTCACGCTGGCCAAGGGACTGGGCGGCGGCGTGCCGATCGGCGCCTGTCTGGTCGCCGGTCGTGCCAGCCGCCTGTTCGCTCCCGGCAACCACGGCTCGACTTTCGGCGGCAACCCCTTGGCGACCACCGCCGCGCTGACCGTTCTCGCCGAGATCGAAAAAGGCGGTTTGCTGGCGCATGCAGTGACCATCGGCGACCTGATCCGCCGTGAATTGGCGGCGGCGCTCGCCGCTTGTACCGGGGTGGCCGACATCCGCGGTCAGGGGCTGATGATCGGCATCGAACTCGACCGTCCGTGCCCCGAACTGGTGACGCGCGCGCTCGACGCCGGGCTGCTGATCAACGTCACCGCCGACAAGGTT
>CAYRXO010000152.1:0-8698 GCA_964428215.1 uncultured Candidatus Accumulibacter sp.
TTGGCAGTGCCGTTTTCGCTGGTGCAGGACTGGCTGGCGGCCAACGTGCAGCCGACCATCGGTATGCCGCTGGCACCGCGCTCGGCGAACGATTACCTGCAGCCGTACGTGATCAAGTCGGTCGGCGGGGTGCCGGTCGGCATCATCGGTCTCGAAGTGCGCGACAAGACGCAGCAGTCGTCACGGCCGCTGACGAGCACGCGGTTTGACGACGAAGCCACCACGGCGCAGCACACCATCGCGCAACTGCAGGCGCGGGGAGTTCAACACATCGTCATCCTCAGTCATCTCGGCTATCCGGCCGACCTGGCGCTGGCCGGCAAGCTGAGCGGCATCGACGCCATCGTCGGCGGCGACTCGCACACCTTGCTCGGCGATTTCACGTCGGTCGGACTCGATGGCAGCGTCGGCCCCTATCCGACGGTGACGCGCAACCGCGATGGCGACCCGGTCTGTGTCGTCCAGGCCTGGGAATACGGCAAGGCGTTCGGTTTGTTGAGCGTCCGCTTCGACGACATGGGACGCGTGCTCGACTGCCGTGGCGAAATCACCCTGCCAATCGGCGACGATTTTCGTCAGAAAAACGCGCACGGCGACTTCGTCGCCGTCGACGCCGACACGCGTGCGCAGATCCTGCGCGCCTTGCAGTTCGCTGCCGGCTCGGGCGCGGCACAAATGCGCGTGGTCCCCCCCGATCCGCAGGCACAAGCCGAATTGAGCCGTTTCGCCAGCCGGTTGGCCAACATGAAAAAGCAACGCATCGGCATCGCCAGCGAGGCCTTGTGTCTGGTGCGCGTGCCGGGCGAAGCCGACAATCGCAGCGCCGGACTCGCCGACTGCGCGGCAGCCAACACCCGAGCACGCGGCAGCGATATCGCGCAGGCGGTCGCCGAAGCCTACCGGCAGGCCAGCCGGCGCGCCGACATCGCGCTGCAGAACGGCGGCGGCATCCGTACGGCCCTCCCCGCCGGCGAGGTGAGCTACGAAACCACGCATAGCGTTTTGCCGTTCAGCAATGTGCTCTACGAGCTGCCGCTCAGCGGCCGGCAACTGGTCGCCCTGCTCGAAGAAGCCGTCGCCAATTACATCGATCGCGGCGGTTCGGACGGGGCGCATCCGTACGCCGCCGGCCTGCGCTGGCATCTCGATCTGTCGCAGCCGCCCGGTCGGCGATTTTCCAATCTGACGGTGAAGCGCAAAAGCGACGCGCAATGGCAGGCGCTCGATCCCGACGGCCAATACATGCTGGTGACCAGCGATTATCTTGCGCAGGGACACGATGGCTACCAGTTGCTGGCGAAGATCAACGCCAGCGGCGTGGCGGTGAATACCTATCTCAACTACACGCAGACCTTCATCGATTACCTGCTCGCCCGCGGCACGATTCGCCGACCGCCGGACAGCGAATACAGCCATCAGCAGGTCCTCGCGCGCGACGGGCGACGCCTGCCTTGAACCGGCACAGCGATGAGCAAGGCCAGACGGCTTGGCTGATCGGCACTGGCACGGCTCAAGCGTCTGTCATCCCCGGCTGAGCTTTCCCGGTTCAGCAATTGTCAGTTCTCTCGGAAAAGCGCCGGATGATCCATTGTCAAACCGGATCACGAAACCCTTTGTCCGGCAGGACGAGTATACTTGCCGCCTTGTTTTGCCCGCATTCTGCCGAAAAGTCAGCGATTAATGAGCGTTTCTCCCGTTACTCTGCCGCATTCCGTCGCGCCGGGCGCGCTTACTCTGCCCGGAGCATGGCACGGCCGCCCGCAAACACAGCTGGCAGACGACGAAACGCTGCTCGCCTGGCTGGAAATCGATCTCGACCATCGTTTGCAATACAGCACCGGGCTGGTCGCCTTGACCAGTGAGCGGCTGCTGGCATCGACGGGTAGCGAGGGTGCTTGGCAAAGCTGGTCTTTCCGCCCTGGATTGGTCTTGTCGCGCCGGGATCATGCCGGTGTCGGCACTTTGGAACTGGTCGACGATCAAGGGCTGCTCGGCGCCTGGCGCTACACGCTGGCCGCCGACATCGCCGCCGGGCGGCTGATCGAGCGTTTTCAACGGCAACTGGGCTGGCGGGTCAGCGGCGTGGAACCGCCGTCACCGGCGCTGGCCTTGTGTCCGCTCTGCGAAACGCCCTTGCTCGCCGGCCAGGAAGAGTGTCCGCAGTGCAGCAAGGAGATCCATGAGCCGCCATCGACCTGGACCCTGTTGCGGCTGGCACGCTTCGCCAAACCGTATCGGGGACGTTTGCTGGCCGGCTTCATTCTCTCGCTGCTGACCACCGCCGCAACGCTGGTCGCTCCGTATCTGACCATGCCGCTGATGGACAAGGTGCTGATTCCTTACCAGAACGGACAACCGATCGATCCGCAACTGGTGGCTCTTTATCTGAGCGGTCTGCTCAGCGCCTCGCTGGTCGCCTGGGTGCTCGGCTGGGCGCGCACCTATATTCTGGCGCTGGTCTCCGAGCGCATCGGCGCCGACTTGCGCACGACGACCTACGAACATCTGCTCAAGCTGTCGCAGGAGTATTTCGGTGGCAAACGCACCGGCGATCTGATGGCGCGCATCGGCTCGGAGACCGACCGCATCAATCTGTTCATCTCCTTGCATCTGCTCGATTTCGGCACCGACGTGCTGATGATCGTGATGACGACGGTGATCCTGATTTCGATCGACCCCTGGCTGGCGATGGTCACTTTGCTGCCGCTGCCGATCATCGCCTGGCTGATCCACGTCGTGCGCGAAAAGCTGCGCACCGGTTTCGAACGGGTCGACCGCGTCTGGGCGGAAGTGACCAACGTCCTCGCCGATACCATTCCCGGCATCCGCGTGGTGAAGGCCTTCGCGCAGGAAGCGCGCGAAGCAAAACGTTTCCGCGCCACCAACACGCGTAATCTCGAGGTCAACGACCGGGTGAACAAGGTCTGGTCGCTCTTTTCGCCGACGGTGACGCTGCTCACCGAAATCGGCCTGCTCATCGTCTGGGCCTTCGGAATCTGGCAGATCGCGCAGGACCGGATCACCGTCGGCGTGCTGACTGCTTTCCTGGCCTACATCAGCCGCTTCTACCTGCGGCTCGATTCGATGAGCCGCATCGTTTCGGTGACCCAGAAGGCGGCGGCCGGCGCCAAGCGCATTTTCGACATCCTCGACCACGTCTCGAGCGTTCCTGAACCGACGACGCCGGTGCATCTGACGAACGTCGCCGGACGCATCGAATTGCGCGGTGTCGGTTTCCGCTACGGCACGCGCAGCGTCACGCGCGATATCGATCTAAGCATCGAACCGGGTGAAATGGTCGGCCTGGTTGGCCACAGCGGCTCGGGCAAAAGCACGCTGGTCAACCTGATCTGCCGCTTTTACGACGTCAGCGAAGGCGCCATCCTGATCGACGGCGTCGACATCCGCTCGCTGCCGGTCGCCGAGTACCGCCAGCACATCGGGCTGGTGCTGCAGGAACCCTTCCTCTTCTTCGGCACCATCGCCGAGAACATTGCTTATGGCAAACCGGAGGCGACCCGCGCCGAGATCATCGCCGCCGCCCGCGCCGCGCACGCACACGAATTCATTCTGCGTCTGCCGCACGGTTACGATTCGCTGGTCGGCGAACGTGGTCAGGCCTTATCGGGTGGCGAGCGGCAGCGCATTTCGATCGCCCGCGCGCTGCTGATCGACCCGCGCATCCTGATCCTCGACGAAGCGACGTCGTCGGTCGACACCACCACCGAAAAAGAGATCCAGAAAGCGCTCGACAATCTGGTGCGCGGCCGGACGACGATCGCCATCGCCCACCGCCTGTCCACGCTGCGCGACGCCAATCGGCTGGTGGTTCTCGACCGTGGCCGGGTCGTCGAAGTCGGCAGTCACGATCAGTTGATGGCCGCGGCAGGACATTACTTCCGTCTCTACCAGGCACAGGCACGCAATGTCGACACGGAAGATGAATTGCGCTTGCTGTCGACCGACGACAAGACTGACGATGACGGCCGGGACTGATTACACTGCAATCTGATGAAAAAATCTTCGTTTTCTGACCGGGCTACCCGGCAATGAGCGGCAACCGAAACTTTTCCCGCACGGAAGGACGCCATGGACTATCGACTGCAGCGTAACGCCTTCGGGCGGCTCGAATTCATCGCCGCCGACGGGGAACGCTGCGACAGCGTGCAGCCGGTACGCGCCTTTCCGATCACCGCGCCCGACGATGGCATCGCGCTGGTCGATCCTTACGGCCACGAACTGGCCTGGATCGACCGCCTCGACGATCTGCCGGATGAAATGCGCCGTCTGCTCGCCGACGAACTCGCCGGACGCGAATTCATGCCGGTCATCGAACGTATCGTCAACGTCTCCAGCTTCGCGACGCCGAGCACCTGGGAAGTCGACACCGAACGCGGCCGTACCCAGCTGATTCTGAAAGGCGAGGAAGACATCCGCCGGCTGACGCCACCGGCGCTGCTCATCGCCGACAGCCACGGCATCAACTTCCTCATCCGTGACCGGCAGGCGCTCGATCAGCAAAGCCGTCGTTTTCTCGACCGCTTCCTGTAATTCTGGAGCAGGACATGCACCCTTCGTTTCAGGAATTGTTGCGCGACATCGAACAGTTCGGCGTCGATAACGACCGTCTGATCACCGAGCGGCCGCGGCGGATGTTGAATATCACGCACGAGACCGGCGAGTTGCTGGCGGTACTGGTGCGCTCGGCCAATGCCCGCCGGATTCTCGAAATCGGCACCTCGAACGGCTATTCGACGCTGTGGCTGGCCTGGGCGACGACGCCCCTCGCCGGTCACGTCACCACCGTCGAAATCGCCGAGAGCAAAATTGCGCTGGCGGCGAAGAATTTTCAGCAATCCGGGCTCGCCGCACGGATCACCCAGCGCCACGCAGACGCCAGTGCGCTGCTGCAGAGCTGCGCCGTCGCCGAATTCGACTTCATTTTTCTCGATTCGGAGCGCTCGGAATATCTGGACTGGTGGCCCGAACTGCGGCGCGTGCTGCGTCCCGGCGGCCTGCTGGTCGTCGATAACGCGCTGTCGCATGCGGCTGAAATGGCGTCGTTCATCAAACGGGTCGAAGAAGACGCCGATTTCACCTGCTGCACCGTCCCCGTCGGCAACGGGGAATTTTTGGCGACGCGTGGATTACCCGGGCAATGAGCGCTGATTTCATGCGGCATGGCCTATGTCAACCGACCGTCCGCATGCTGCGCTCATCTTCGCTGACGGAGAGTCCCTGAGACACGCAACGCGAAGCATGGCGGCCGCCGTTCCGTCAACCGCGCGCCCACCCTTCCGCCCCGGAGCAGACACTCATGAAAAACAAAGACATCAAGTTTCTCGAAATCCGTTACCTGCGCGGCCCCAACATCTGGACCTACCGCCCGGTGATCGAAGCACGGGTCGATATCGGTGAGCTTGAGGATTTTCCATCGAATGTCATTCCCGGTTTTTACGAACGGCTGACCGCCTTGCTGCCGTCGCTGGTCGAGCACCGTTGCAGTTACGGCGAACACGGCGGCTTTCTGCGCCGCGTCCAGGAAGGCACCTGGCCGGCGCACATCCTCGAACACGTGACGCTGGAAATCCAGAATCTGGCCGGCATGCCCGGCGGCTTCGGCAAGGCGCGCGAGACGTCGCAGCGCGGTGTCTATAAAGTCGTCGTGCGCGCCTGGCACGATGAAGTGACGCGCGCCTGTCTTTACGCTGGCCGCTCGCTGCTGCTGGCCGCCATCCGCGACGAAGAATTCGACGTCGACGGAACGATCAGCCAGTTGGCCGAGATGGCCGAACGCAAACTGCTCGGGCCGAGCACCGGTTGCATCGTCGAGGCGGCGACGGCCAAGGATCGGCGCATTCCGGCGATCCGCCTGCTGGCAAACGGCAATCTGGTGCAACTCGGCTACGGTGCGCGCAGCCGCCGCATCTGGACCGCCGAATCCGACCGCACCAGCGCCATTGCCGAAGGCATCTCGCGTGACAAGGAACTGACCAAGTCGCTGCTTTCCGCCTGCGGCGTGCCGGTACCGGAGGGTCGCCGGGTCGACAGCGCCGCCGACGCCTGGGAAGCGGCCGAGGAAATCGGCCTGCCGGTGGTCGTCAAACCCTCGGATGGCAACCATGCTCGCGGCGTGTTCACCAACCTCGTCGCCCGCGAGGAAGTCGAATCGGCCTACGCCGCGGCGGTCGAAGAAGGCAGCGGCGTGTTGGTCGAACGTTATATCCGCGGTTCGGAACATCGCCTGCTGGTCATCGGCGGCAAACTGGTCGCCGCCGCGCGCGGCGAAACGGCGAAGGTGATCGGCGACGGTCAATCGACGATCAATCAGCTGATCGACGCGCAGATCAATTCCGACCCGCGCCGCGGCGCCGCTGAGGAATTCCCGCTCGACGTCATCGACCTCGCCGACAACCCGGTCGCCAACCTCGAAGTGAGCCGCCAGGGTTTCACTGGCGATTCGATTCCGCCGGCTGGCCGCGAAGTGCTCATCGTGCGCAGCGGCAACCATACCGACGACGTCACCGACCGGGTGCATCCGGATACGGCAGAGATCGCCTCGCTGGCTGTGCGTATCGTCGGCCTGGACATCGCCGGCGTCGATCTGGTCTGCGAAGACATCGCCAAACCGCTCGACGTGCAGCGCGGCGCGATCGTCGAAGTCAATGCCGGTCCGGGACTGCTGATGCACCTCAAACCCGAGAGCGGCGAGCCACGGCCGGTCGGCCGGGCGATCGTCGATCTGCTGTTTCCCAATGGTGACGATGGGCGGATTCCGGTCGTCGGCATCAGCGGCAGTAGCGGCAAGACCGCCGTTGCGCATTTGCTGGCGCATTTGCTGATTCTCGCCGGCAAACGCACCGGTCTGGCCTGCAGCAAGGGACTGTTCCTCGACCAACGTCGTCTGCAGCCGCAAGACAGTGCCAACTGGGGGGCGGCGCATCGCCTGCTGATGAACCGCGTCGTCGAAGCCGCCGTTCTCGAAAACGGCAGCGACAGCATCCTCGAAGAAGGTCTGGCTTACGACCGCTGCCAGGTCGGCATTCTTACCAACATCGATCCGTCGCAGCATTACGGCCGTTTCGATGTCCATACGCCGGAACAGGTGTTCACCGTCCTGCGCACGCAGGTCGATGTCATCCTGCCGACGGGCGCAGCGGTACTCAACGCCAGCCAGCCGATGCTGGTCGACATGGCGCCGCTGTGTGATGGCGAGGTGATCTATTTCGCGCGCGACGCGCAACTGCCGGTCGTCGTCGCGCATCTCGCACAAGGCGGACGGGCGGTGCTGCTGCGGCAGGAGCAGGTGGTGATTGCCCATGGACAGCAGGAAACGGCCATCGTCCGGCTGAACGATATCCCGCTGGCAGAGGGCGGCATCGAAAGCGCCATCGACAACGTCCTCGCCGCCGCCGCCGCCGCACTGGCGCTGGCAGTCGCACCGGAGATCATCCGCACCGGTCTGGAAACCTACATTCCCGCCTGATTGACAACGGCCAGCGCGCTCACTGATTCACCCGTAGAGGATACCGTTCATGCAAGTCACCCGCCTCCGCGCGCTGCGCGGTCCCAATCTCTGGAGTCGCCATACGGCGATCGAAGCCATCGTTCTCTGCGACGCTCACGAGCGCAATATCGACTTCCTGCCGGGATTCGAAACCCGCTTGCGCGAACGCTTTCCGGAACTGGCAATGTTGCGACCGGCCGGCCACGACGACGCGGTCACTCTCGCTGAAGTCCTCGAGTTTGCCACGCTCGGCTTGCAGGCGCAGGCCGGTTGCCCGGTGACTTTCAGCCGCACCGCGCAGACTGTCGAACCCGGCACCTATCAGGTCGTCGTCGAGTACAGTGAAGAGGAGGTCGGCCGCCTGGCTTTCGCCATGGCGCAGGAACTATGCCAGGCGGCGCTCGACGACACGCTGTTCGATCTGCAGGACGCTCTTGCCCGCTTGCGCGAGCTCGACGAAGATGTCCGCCTCGGACCGAGTACCGGCGCCATCGTCTATGCGGCGGTGGCGCGCAACATCCCTTACCGGCGGCTAACCGAAGGTAGTCTGGTCCAGTTCGGCTGGGGCAGCCGGCAACGGCGCATCCAGGCGGCGGAAACCGACCTTACCAGCGCCGTCGCCGAATCGATCGCCCAGGACAAGGAATTGAGCAAGACCCTGCTGCACACCGCCGGCGTGCCGGTGCCGCTCGGCCGGCCGGTACTCAGCGCCGAGGATGCCTGGGCGGCCGCCTGCGAAATCGCCGGCCCGGTGGTCGTCAAGCCGCAGGACGGCAACCAGGGCAAAGGCGTGGCGGTCAACCTCAACAGCCGAGAGCAGATCGAAGCGGCCTACACCATCGCTTACGAAGTCAGCGACGAGGTCCTCGTCGAACGCTATCTCCCGGGACACGATTACCGCCTGCTGGTCGTCGGCGACAAATTGATCGCTGCCGCCCGTCGCGACCCGCCGCTGGTCGTCGGCAACGGCAAGGACAGCATCCGCCAGCTGGTCGAGCGGGTGAACAGTGACCCGCGCCGTGGTGCGGGTCACGCCACCTTGCTGACCCGCATCCGCCTCGACGATGTCGCCCTCGCACTACTGGCCAGTTCCGGCCTGACCCCTGATTCGGTGCCGCCGCGCGGCAAACGGGTGGTCCTGCGCAACAACGCCAACCTGTCGACCGGCGGCACGGCGACCGACGTCACCGA
>CAYRXO010000153.1:0-8661 GCA_964428215.1 uncultured Candidatus Accumulibacter sp.
CATTTCGCGCGCCAACTGGGTGATCGGTTTGCCGGGCTGGTACGGCGAGATGGCGCGGACGTAAGGCAGAGAGTGTTCGTGCAATGCCATGAACAGTGACCCTAAATATTAGCCGCTCAATATGCGGCGACCGGATACGAACCGAGCAGTTTCAGATAGGGAGCGCGCCGGGTCAACTCGGCCAGCGCGTTGCATACGTCGTCATCCTCCCGGTGACCCTCGATATCGACGAAAAAGACGTACTCCCACAAGGTATGTCGCGCCGGTCGCGACTCCAGACGCGTCATCGATACGCCGGCGTCGGAAAAAGGCGCCAGCAGCCGGCTCAAGGAGCCGGTCTGATTCTGTGCCGACATGATCAACGAGGTCTTGTCGCGACCGCTGCGCCCAGCGTCGTGTCTCCCGAGGACGACGAAGCGCGTCGTGTTGTTCGGTTCATCCTCAATGTTGCTCGCCAGTTCCGGCAGGTCATATCGTTCAGCGGCAGCCTGCCCGGCGATCGCCGCCGCTCCCTCTTCTTCGGCCGCCAGTTGCGCGGCTTGTGCGTTGCTGCCGACCGGCAGGCGCGGCACCTGCGGCAAGGAACGATTCAGCCATTCATGGCACTGCGCCAGCGACTGGGCGTGCGAGTACACGCGCCTGACCTCGCGCAAATCGCCTACCCGCGACAAGAGATGCTGATGGATGCGCAGCACCACCTCGCCACAGATGCGCAAGGGCGTGCTCAGCAACAGATCGAGTGTCCGGCCGATGGCGCCTTCGGTCGAATTTTCGATCGGCACGACCGCATAATCGGCGTGACCAGCCTCGACTTCCTTGAAGACGTCGTCAATCGACACTTGCGGCAACAATCGGGCGGCATGACCGAAATGCTTGACCGCCGCGCTTTCGGAAAAGGTACCCAGCGGACCGAGGAAGGCGATACCCAGCGGCTGCTCGAGCGACAGGCAAGCCGACATCACTTCGCGGAAAAACCAACTGATGCTTTCGTTGGAAAGCGGACCGTCGTTCAGTCCCTGGATGCGCTGCAACACCTGCGCCTCGCGTTCGGGACGGTAAATGAAGCCGGCGTCACCATGCCGCGCCTTGATGGCACCGACCTGTTGCGCATAACGGGCACGTTGATTGAGCAGTTCGAGCAATTGCGCATCGAGCTGGTCGATTTCCTGGCGGACCGCCGCCAGTTCCTGCTGCAACGAGTCGCTCATCGTTCGCAAAACGGACAATGCACGAATCGGCGCGCCAGGAGTGGTTGCAAGATCGGCATCGCTTACTCCTCCGGCTCGTCCATTGACGCCGCCGTACCGTCGTCGGGTGACGCATGCGAGTCACCCACCGCGGCTGGATCGGTCAGATCCGAGGGCTCGCCGAGTTCGCTTTCCTCCTCCGATTCGACGATCTTTTCGAGGCCGGCGAGTTTTTCACCGGCGTCGAGCGCGATCAAGGTCACGCCCTGTGTCGCCCTGCCCAGTTCGCGAATCTCGCGCACGCGCGTGCGGATGAGCACGCCGCCGGTAGTGATCATCATGATTTCGTCTTCGTCGCTGACTAGTCGCGCGGCGACGACCTTGCCGTTGCGTTCGCTGGCCGCGATGGCGATAACGCCCTGCGTTCCCCGGCCGGAATGGCGGAAATCGGCCAGCGCCGTGCGCTTGCCGTAACCGTTTTCGGTGGCCACCAACACCGTCTGCTGCTCGTTGTCGGCGACCAGCAAGGAAAGGACTTGCTGGTTTTCGGCCAGCCGCATGCCGCGAACGCCGCGCGCCGTACGTCCCATCGGCCGCACGTCCTCCTCATCGAACCACACCGCCTTGCCGGCATCGGAGACCAGCACCACATCCTGCGTGCCGTTGGTGATTTCGGCACCGATCAGCACGTCGCCCTCGTCCAAACCGACGGCGATGATGCCATTCCGGCGTGGATTCGAGAAATCGGACAACGGCGTTTTCTTGACCGTTCCTTGTGCCGAACACATGAAAATGTAGCGATCGTCGGTGAATTCCTTGACCGGCAGGATGGCGCTGATCTTTTCACCGTCCTCGAACGGGAAGAGATTGACGATCGGTTTGCCACGACTGGTACGCGTCCCCTGCGGCACTTCATAGACCTTCAGCCAGTAAACGCGGCCGCGGTTGGTGAAGCAGAGGATGAAGTCGTGGGTATTGGCGACAAACAGGTGATCGACGAAATCGTCCTCCTTCATCGCCGCCGCTTGTTTGCCGCGCCCACCGCGCCGCTGCGCGCGATAATCGGCCAACGGCTGCGACTTGATGTAGCCGGTATGCGACAGGGTGACCACCATATCGACCGGCGTAATGAAATCCTCGATACCGAGATCCTGCGTGTCGATGACGATTTCCGAGCGCCGCTTGTCGCCGAACTGGCCACGGATGGCGTTCAGTTCTTCGACGATCATTTGCGAAATGCGTTCCGGCCGCGCCAGGATGTCCATCAGATCGGCGATCCGGACCAGCAAATCGGCAAAATCAGCGACGATCTTGTCGCGCTCGAGACCGGTCAGCCGTTGCAGACGCAAATCGAGTATCGCCTGCGCCTGACTTTCGGTCAGCAGATAGCCAGCGGCGTTCAGGCCGAATTCGCCGCTCAAACTGATCGGCCGCGTCGCGTCAGGCGCAGCGCGGGCCAGCATCTCGGCGACCGTCGGCGAATGCCAACGGCGGCCCATCAACGCCCGACGCGCGTCCACCGGTGTCGGCGAAGCCTTGATCAGGGCGATGATCTCGTCGACGTTGTCCAGCGCCACCGCCAGACCTTCCTGAATATGCGCGCGCTCGCGCGCCTTGCGCAACTCGAACACCGTGCGCCGGGTCAACACCTCGCGACGATGCCAGAGGAAGCACTCGAGCATCTGCTTCAGATTGAGCAGTCGCGGCTGACCGTCGACCAGTGCGACCATGTTCATGCCGAAGGTATCCTGCAACTGCGTCTGCTTGTACAGGCAGTTGAGCACCACCTCGGCGACTTCGCCCCGTTTCAGTTCGATGACCACACGCATGCCGGACTTATCAGACTCGTCGCGCAGGTCGGAGATGCCTTCGATGCGCTTCTCGTTGACCAGCTCGCCGACTTTTTCGAGCAGGGTGCGCTTGTTAACCTGGTACGGCAGCTCGTCGATGATGATCGCCTGCCGGTTGCCGCGATCGATATCCTCGAAATGCGTCTTGCCGCGCATGATCACCCGGCCACGCCCGGTGCGGTAACCCTCGCGCACGCCGGCGATGCCGTAAATGATGCCGGCCGTCGGAAAATCGGGTGCCGGCATGCGCTCAATCAACTCATCGATCGTCGCATCCGGGTTGCCCAGCAGCAGCAGGCAGGCATCGATCACCTCGCCGATGTTGTGCGGCGGAATATTCGTCGCCATGCCGACGGCAATCCCCGACGAGCCGTTGATCAACAGATTGGGAATACGCGCCGGCAGAACCAGCGGCTCTTCCTCCGAGCCGTCGTAGTTCGGTCCGAAATCGACCGTTTCCTTGTCGATGTCGGCAAGCAACTCATGCCCGATGCGCGCCATGCGCACCTCGGTATAACGCATCGCTGCCGCATTGTCGCCATCAACCGAGCCAAAGTTGCCCTGTCCGTCGATGAGCATGTAACGCAACGAAAAATTCTGCGCCATACGCACGATAGTGTCGTACACCGCGGTATCACCATGCGGATGGTATTTACCGATCACATCACCGACAATGCGCGCCGACTTCTTGTACGGCTTGTTCCAGTCGTTGGACAATTCGTGCATGGCGAACAACACCCGTCGATGCACCGGTTTGAGCCCATCACGCGCGTCCGGCAGGGCTCGCCCAACGATCACGCTCATCGCGTAATCGAGGTACGAGCGGCGCATCTCGTCTTCGAGGCTGATCGGGAGGGTTTCTTTGGCGAAAACGTCCATCGTTTATCCACTGGCGAAGCCGCAGGGAGACTTGCGAAACGATCGCGGGTCGGCTTCTTAAACCGATCATATTACCATGCCACCCGCCCTCTCCTGCTGGCCGCGCGGCGCAAAGAAAACCCTTACACCCTTCTTCCGGAAATTCTGGTGTGGCTCACCCGCACCGTCCTGCAAGAGGGAATCAAGAACGTTTCGTCAGACGAACCGCGTTGTCCTGCACCTGTCGCAGCAGAGGTTGCAATCCCTGTTCAGCAGCACAAGCCAGGCGACCGGACAGTTGATACCAAGCCAGCAGCAATGCAAGCAGGTGCTCGCCGGGTTCACCCTGATTCTCAGGTGTCGACGAAGCGGGCAGTACCGAGCGCCCGACTGCCAGCACGTCGCCGGCCAGTGCTGAGGTCGTGGCGGCGGTCTGCGACAGGAACTGCTGCATTTCGGACTGCAGTGCGGCGAGCGTCGTGCCGAGCGCTTCGACCGGAACGACAACTTTTTCGCTGCTCATCAAGTACAGTTCGGCTCCTTGCCCGGCAAACAGGGTCGGCAAGGAGCGCAAGAGCCCATTGCTGCGTTCCCAGATCACTTCCATCGAACCATTGACCAGGGCTTGCAACTGCCTGCCCAGACTGGTCCATTGCAAGATGGGCACCATCAACTGGTCGCGAAGTTCGTTTCGATCCACCTCTTTTTCTCCTTGTTGTCGGACCGGCAAAAGCCTGTCGCAGTAATGGCAAAAAATAATGAATGATGCGCTCTCGTGCTTACCAAAAAACCACCGTCGTCAGCTTCCCGTTTCGGCAAGTCACTTTCGAACCTACGGCTTGTGCAAGAAACGTGCACTCCCGGCGGTATATTACCGAAAAACAGCAAGCCAATGATCGTTCAGCATCCTTCAGTATAAACGGGCGTTGAACTACGCCTTATATGCGTAACGATGATCTACATCCTATGATTTAATATTTATTTTTGAGCAACATTCACCTCTGCTGGCCGCAGATTACCAAAATCCGGCACAATGGCGGCCAGCCACATGCCTCCAACTATTTCATCCACTCCAAAAAACGAACGCCGCACACTCTCCCCTTGCCTGCTCTCCTTCCAATTACGGGGAGGCAACGGGAAATCAGTGAGTCAGCAGGCAATTTTCATCTTCAAGCTTTCCTGAGCGCAACACTGCCGCATGTCGCATCGCCTCGCTGTCGCCCTGATGGTTCTCGTCACCCTGCTATGGAGCATTGCTGGCGTCGTCGCGCGCCATCTGGAATACGCCGCCAGCTTCGAGGTGACTTTCTGGCGCAGTCTGTTCAATGCCTTGGCGTTGAGTCTGGCATTGACGTTGATGCGCGGAACGGCTCTCTGGCGTGACTTGCGGCGTGCTCCATGGCCCGTATGGCTTTCCGGGGTGTGCTGGGCGGTGATGTTTACCGCATTCATGCTGGCGATCACTTTGACTACCGTGGCTAACGTGCTGGTGACCATGGCCATCGGACCGCTGGTCACCGCTTTGTTCGCCCGATTGTTTCTCGGGCATCGTCTACCGTTGCGCACCTGGCTGGCAGCCGCTGTTGCCGGGGCCGGAATCGCCTGGATGTTCGGGCAGGAAACCCATTCGGGTTTGTCATTGACCGGGACATTCGTCGCTTTGGCCGTGCCCCTGGCAGCGGCGCTCAATTTCACCACCATGCAGCATGTCGGACATCAGCGGGCCAACGAAGAAGCCGGCGTGGAACTCCTGCCGGCCGTGCTGATCGGTGCGTCCTTGTCGGCAGCGCTGACATTCCCTCTGGCTTACCCGTTTCAGGCCTCTGCGCACGATCTCGCTTTATTGGCACTGCTCGGAGCGGTGCAACTGGCCATCCCGTGTTTGCTGGTCGTGCGTCTTTCACGCGTGCTACCGGCACCGGAAATCGCTCTCCTCGGCTTGCTGGAAGTGGTTTTTGGCGTCACCTGGGCCTGGTTGGGCGCCGGCGAACAGCCGCATGCCAGCACCTTGCTCGGTGGCGCACTGGTACTCGGCGCCCTGGTCGCCAACGAAGCGCTGGCTTTATTGCACAACCGTACGACGAATCGCTGAACGACGTTTAGCGCGACAGAAAGCTCAGATCCCCGCACCGGCAGCGGGCTGATCGTCGGTTGGCAACGACTGATCTGACTGACGAGACAGTTTCTCGCGCAGGCGAGCGTTTTTATCGTCACTGCCGAAGAAAAAATAGCGCCCGGCAAGCACGCAACCTTTCATTCCCGGATCGCACGGCAAATCATTGATCTTGGCGCAATGGCCATTGACTTCGTGTTGGCATCCCCAGGCTGTCATTTGCGATTCTCCAGATGTGCAGTCGACAGGAATCGATACCAGTCGCGCAAAAGATGTGAATTCTGTGTTTGTTCGACGGCTGCGGTGAATCGATGGTCAAGCTTTACTTTCAGCGTCATCTGTGAATGCTTCAGACGATGACACCACCGCCGAGACAGACGCGACTCTCATAGACGACCACCGACTGACCGGGAGTGACGGCCCATTGTGCTTCGGCAAAACGGATGCGGCAAGCGTCGCCATTGACACTTTCTATTTCGCAGGGCGCATCGGCCTGCCGATAGCGGGTTTTGGCGGTGTACACCCAGTGGGTATGCGGCGGTTCACCAGCCACCCAGGATAAATCGCCGGCACGCAGCTCGTCGCTGAGCAACGCCGGGTGGTCGTGACCTTGAACGACATAGAGCAGATTGCGGGCGAGATCCTTGCGCGCGACGAACCAGGCGTCATGATCGCCATGCTCGCTGCTCTTGCCGCCTTTGACGCCGCCGATATGCAATCCTTTGCGCTGTCCGATGGTGTGATAGGCGACACCGTCGTGTTCTCCGAGCAGACGGCCGTCGTCGAGCGCACGAATTTCACCTTTGCACGGCGGCAAATAGCGCATCAGGAATTCCTTGAACGGCCGCTCACCGATGAAGCAGATGCCGGTGGAATCTTTTTTCAATGCCACATGCAGACCGGCATCGCTGGCCAGACGCCGCACATCACGCTTGTACCGCCCGGCCAGCGGAAAAATCGTTTTGGCCAGCGGCGCCTGTTTGAGCCGATGCAGGAAATAGCTCTGATCCTTGGTACCATCCTCGGCTTTCAGCAACTGGTAGCGGCCGTCGAATTCGCGCACACCGGCGTAATGTCCGGTGGCTATGCAATCGGCGCCGATCCGCAAGGCGTGTTCGAGAAAGACGGAAAACTTGATTTCGGAGTTGCACAACACGTCGGGATTCGGCGTGTGGCCCGCTTGATACTCCTGAAGAAAGTGCGCGAAGACGCGCTGGCGGTATTCGGCGGCGAAGTTGACCACTTCGACGTCGATGCCGAGGATGTCGGCGACGCTCAGTACGTCGACCAGATCCTGGCGTGACGAGCAGTATTCGTCCGTGTCGTCATCCTCCCAGTTTTTCATGAACAGGCCATGCACCTGCCAGCCCTGCTGCTTGAGCAGCAGCGCGGCAACGGCCGAATCGACACCGCCGGAGAGACCGACGACGACAGTTTTTCCTGCATTCATTGCGGTTTCCTATCGTTGGAAATTGCGATCGCCGGCGGGCAGCGTCACCGTACGGACGTTGTCCTCATCGTCATGACCATCCTGCCAAGCCGACAATTCGCTGACTATCGCCGGCTGGCCGTTGTCGCGAAACCAGCTATCGACGACATAAATGCTCGGCGCACCGGACGGTGCGGCGATCTCGACGATCTGCGCCGCGTAGTGGGCGGCAAAAAGATAGCGGATGCGGCTGGCCGGCGGCAGCACGCGGTGAAAACGCAGCCAGCCGCGCGCTTCGAGCATCTGCAACAGCTGCGTCGTCGTCGTCGCATGATCGATGCAATCCATCCGCCCGTAAACTCCCTGGTCAGCGTAGTTGCCGCCGCGGTCGGCAGCAATCGGCGTCTGCTCACCGGCCCAGCCGAGCAGCCAGCCGATCGCCAGCGACAGCCGTTGCCTTTCTTCGGCGGCGTCTTGCGCGCTGCCGAGCAGAATGCGCATGGCAAACATTTTCCCTTCGTCATATTCGGCCTGCGCCTGATTCTGGCAGCCGTAGTTGAAGCAGACTGTAACCGTATCGGCCTGCGCCGCGACGGCGAAGGCCAGCAGCAGCAACGACGGCCAGCGCCTCATGCTTTGCAATGGTTGAGCAGATCGAGCGGATAGCGCTTGCCTTCCAGCCAGTCTTCGATGCACAAGCGGACCAGAGGACTGCGATGCTGCGCTTCGCGGGTGATGATTTCGGGCAGCGTCAGCCAGTATGTGGCGATGATTCCTTCATCGAGCTGCCGCTGCGGATCGTGATCGCTGATCCGGCCGCCGAAAGCGAAACGCAGATAGGTGACGTCGCGCGCTTCGTTGCGGTAGTTGTAAATGCCAACCAGATATTGCGGCTGGAAGGTGAAAGCGGTTTCCTCGAGGGTCTCGCGGATTACCGCGTCGAGCAGTGACTCGCGGCATTCGAGGTGACCGGCGGGCTGGTTGAAGCAGACACCGTCATCGGTTTCTTCCTCGACGAGCAGAAAACGCCCATCGCGTTCGATGACCGCAGCGACGCTGACATTGGGTTTCCAGATCATGACAAGCCCCTTTCAAAGTGGGCGGAAAGCTTTATTTTACCGCCATCCGGAAGGCGAAATCGGCTAGAATTCCCGCTTCAAATTTGGCCATCAAGGAGCAGAGCATGTCCATGGCGGATCGTGACGGTTTCATCTGGTACGACGG
>CAYRXO010000154.1:0-8592 GCA_964428215.1 uncultured Candidatus Accumulibacter sp.
TTGCGGTTGCATTGGCTACCGGGCAACCGACTGAAATAGACGCCGAAATTCTGTCAGCGCCTGGTCTCGCTTCGGCTGGTGGCGTGGTGGCGGCTATTGGGCGCGTCGTCGAGGCCGCGCCTGCGATCGGGGCGGCGAATGGCGTGTCGGCGCTGATCCAGCTTGCGACCAATATTCCATTTTCTGTCGGATCGGCGTCTGCGCTTGGGGTGGCCGCCTCGGTAATCAATGGCGCTCCCGCCTCCGACCCACGCCTTGATAGCATCCTCGCGCTGCTGACCGGGAAGAAGGTCTACGACCCGGCCACGAAACTCTGGCGAGTCTATGACAACAACGGGGTAGAGCTTGCCGATCCAGGCGGTGTGCTGCTGCGGGGATTGCATGGCTGGTTGTTGCAGGCGAATGTCCAGCAGGCGGCGAACGGCGACTGGCTCATCCGTGCCAGGCGCAGAGGCAGGCGGTAACCCTAGGGGGGCATCCCGATAATCGCTCTGTACCCCGAGCGAGGCAGGGATGGATATCGAACCGCAAGACGACCTGTTGCCTGAAGAGATCGAGCAACTCGAGGCGCTACAAAAGGCGCAACTCACCGAAAAGATCGAAGCCCTGGGCAGGGCCATTGCCGGCAAGCGCAAGGCTGCGGTCGATGGTCGTTCTGGTTCCGGCATCGAGGATGAATGGCGCGAGGCGGAAGACGCCTATCTTGGTGTCGATGATGCCAATCGTGCCACCACGGGCGGCGTCAAGCCGTTACATCCGAGTGGTACGCCGACCTTCGAGCGGGTCACGACCAATGAAGGGCGTGCCACCCTGCTGCTCAATATCACCCGTCCCTATACCGACGCGGCAAGTGCGCGGGTCGGGGACATGCTGCTTCCGACCGACGATCGCAATTGGGTGCTGAAGCCCACGCCGATTGCGCAGCAGCAACAGTTGCCGCCAGCCAGCCCCGCCGGTCAGCCTGTGACCGGGGCAGGCCCCCTCCCTCCTGCCCCTAATGGACCCCCGCTGGCGGCACCCGGCATGGTTGCTGCACAACCCGGCATGCCACAGCCCGCGTCCGCCATGCCGCTTGACGCCGATGACCAGGCCGAGCAGGTCAGTGTCGCCGCCCGTCGCGCCGCAGCAAGGGCGCAGAAGCAGGTCGAGGACTGGCACATCGAATGTGGTTATCACGCCGAGATGCGCAAGGTCATCGAGAACTGTAGCCGCCTTGGCACTGGGATTCTCAAGGGTCCGTTCCCGACCAAGAAGACGCGGATCAAGTCAATTCAATCGCCGGAAGGCCAAACCCTGGCCATGATTGAAACCATCAACCCGGCAAGTCGCAGCATCAACCCGTGGAACTTCTATCCAGACCCGTCTTGCGGGGAAAACATCCACGACGGTCAGTATGTTTTCGAACGTGACGACATCACCGGAAGAAAGCTGCGCGACCTCATCGGCGTTCCTGGCTATCTCACCGAGCAGATCGAGGAAATCCTGATCGAAGGCCCTGGATGCAAGTACAAGGAAAACGGAATCCCGCATCATCAGGTCAAGCCAGATGATGACGGGTTCGAGATATGGTACTACTACGGCTTTCTCGAAAAGGAAGACCTCGAGGCTGCTGGCGTTGACCTTAGCGAAGACGCCGATGCTCTGATCACGCTTCCGGCTATCGTCACACTGGTCAATGACCGGGCCATTTGTATCGTTCTGAACCCGCTGGACAGTGGCGAGTTTCCATACGACATTATGCCATGGCAGAGACGCCCGGGATTTTGGGCGGGGGTCGGGGTTCCGAAGCAGATTCAGCCGGCCCAACGGATGATCACCGCCGCGAACCGAAACATGCTGGACAACGCCGGCATCAGCGGCGGGCCGCTCATCGGAATCAGGATGGGCGCGGTCGAGCCGGCTGACGGCAAATGGACGCTCAGTCCGAGGAAGCATTACTTCGTCAAGGCCGACGCCGACGTCAGGTCGATCCGCGAGGCGATCGACGCGATCATCATTCCGAGCAATCAGGTTGAGATGCTGAACATCATCAACTTCGGCCTGAAGGTGGCGGAAGACATCACTGGACTGCCCTTGATCATGCAGGGGCAGCAGGGGTCCGCGCCTGACACGGTGGGCGGTATGCAGATGGTGAATAACAACGCCAGCACTGTCCTGCGCAGGATTGCCCGCAATTACGACGATTGCATCACTGAACCGCACATTCGGCGTTATTACCAGTACCTCTTGATGTATGGCGAGGATGATTCCGCCAAGGGGGACTTCATGATCGACGCTCGCGGCAGCACGGCGCTGGTGGAACGTGAACTTCAGAACCAGTCGATCATGCAGATGGGCAACATGGTCATGAATCCTGTCTTCGAGATCAGTCCGAAGAAATGGATGGAAGAGTGGCTCAAGTCGCAGCGTCTCGACCCCGAGCGGTTCAGGATGAGCCAGGAAGAAAGGCAGGCCGTGTCGCAACGTCCGCCACCGGAAGCACCGCAGGTCACCGTGGCCAAGATTCGTGCGCAGACCGATCAGCTTCGGATCAAGACCGACATGGACCGGGATGTCGTATATGCCAAGGCCGAGGCGGATCGCACCCGCATCGAAGCCATGTCGCGCCGCGAGGAATTGATGCTCAAGCGCGAACTGGCCTACGTGCAATTGCAAATCCAGAAGGGGATCAACGTCGACGACAACAAGGTTCGACTCGCCGAAACCGCCGCCAAGCTCCGGACGCAAAAAGAGTTGACCTTGATCGGCATGCAGAAGGATTTGCACATGCACCACAACCCGACGCCACAGGTTCTTCCGCCACCCGCCGAGCCAGCCGGGCGTGCGCCTCCCGGACAGGCATTTGCGAGGTAACCCATGATCGCCGAACTGATAGCCCGTGTTTTCGCCACTCGCAACGCCGCGCATAACGCTCATCTGCGCACCCGCAGCTATGCGCAACACGAAGCACTTGGCGCTTTCTATGCCGAAGTGATCGATGCCGTCGATACCGTTGCAGAAGCCTGGATGGGGGCCTTCGGCGAGTTGCCCGAGTTGCCGCCCGTCGATATGCCCGGTGAAGACATCCTTGCCCATCTTCGCGATGAGGCCGACTGGATCGAAGTCAATCGCGCATCGATCGCAGACGAGTACGACGCCATCGCCAATCTGGTGGATGGCATCACGGCGGTCTATCTGAAGGCCATCTACAAGCTTTCTCGCCTATCCTGATGAAGCTCTCTGAAGGCGAGCGCATGTCCGCGCTCTGGCGCAAGCTCGAGCAGCACCTGACCGACCGGCTCGCCACGCTGCGAGCCAGGAACGACGGCAACCTTCCCCCGGATGAAACCGCGAAGGTGCGCGGCCAGATTGCCGAAGTGAAGTCCTTCCTTGAAATCGGCACACCCAAACTCGTCATCGACGAATAAATCATCTACCCTCGGGGGGCATAGCCAAAATCAATCGCACTACTGCTGGCGATAGCCACCGGTAAATGCGTTGGCCGCTTCGGCGCCCGACATCTGTGAACGATTTTGGAGATTTGCCGTGACCGTTGAACAGGTCGAGCAACAACCCATTCAGGAAGTAACGGAAGAGCAGCAAGCATTGCATGAGGCCGCCGCCTTCGCGGAAGCGTTTGCCAAAACACGGGGTGAAGAACCCCCGCAGGAAGCAGCGCCAGAACCGCAGGCGGCACCGGAACAGCCCGAAGAGCCGACTAAAGCCATTGCCGAGCCGCCGCCCGCAGAGGGTGCCAGCGAGGAAGGGCATTATGTCATTCCAGGTCTCGGGTTGACCGAGGGGGAGCTTAAGGCCGCGATTCTCAAGGCCAACGAGGTAGACAGCGTCAAGGCCCACATCGAAAAAGCCTTCGGGAAAATTGGTGAGGTCTTTAGGAAGCAGCAGGCGCTGGAGCAGCGTAACCAAGCCATGCCGTCCGGTGGCCAGGTCAAGCTGACCTCGGAAAGTTTCAAGCGCATGCATACGCAGTGGCCGGAGATGGCGGCCGATTTGGCACAGGACCTTAGTGAGGCGCTGGCCAATGTCGGAGGTTCAGCTGCTGCTGCCGCGTTCGATCCGTCAGAGATTGAGCGCATCGTCGCCGTGCGTGTTTCGGAAACCGAGAAGAATCTCAATCAGTCCGTCGAACGCCGCCTGCTGTCCCGCTCGCATCCTGACTGGGAAGGGGTCGTTACCTCGTCCGACTTTGCACTGTGGAAACAGAACGTCCTAAAAGAGGAAGAGCGGGCAACCCTCGATGCCTCATGGGACGCTGATTTCATCGGCAAGAAGATCGACGAGTTCCGTTCCTGGAAAGACAAGTCACAGCAATCCCGTACCAACAAACAGAAGCGCCTCGAGGCGGCGATCCAGCCGACCGGTGGGGCGGTTCCCACTTCAAAACTCAGCGAAGACGACGCTTTTCATGCCGGCTTCAAGTTGGCGCGCGGTCTTCGGTAAATAGGAGAAAGACATGGCAATCCAAAGTTATGCACTGTCCCCGCAGCGGATCGGCAAGCTCAAGGGCGAAATCCTTGGTCACGCCGTCGCGGTCGAAGTTCTCGGTGTTACTGGCATGCAACGCCAGATTCCGAAGAACAGTGGCGACACCGTGGTTTATCGTCGCTGGCTGCCCTATGGCGGCACGAGCGGCGCCGTCTCTGGCGGCATCGATCCGCAGGACCGCTTTTTTGCTAACAACACCACCGTTGATCGCACGGCCGCATTGGCCTCAGCGCATCTGACGGCGGAAGGCGTGACCCCGGCTGCGGAAACGATGATCCCGGTCGACGTGACGGTCGCCTTGCAGCAATACTCCGTCCTGTACGGATTGACCGACAAGACCGTCGACCTCTACGAAGACGACGTTGCCGAAGAGATGAAGAAGCAAACCGGCGAACGGGTCGGCCTGCTTCGCGAGATGGTTCGCTACGGCGCTCTGACGGGATGCACCAACGTCTTCTATAGCGGTGGCGCCTCGCGTGCGGCGATTTCCGGCAAATTGACTCTCAACCTGTTGCGCAAGATTTCGCGCAGCTTGCAGGGCAACCATGCCAGGCGGATCACGTCGGTCCTGGCGCCATCGGCGGACTTCGCGACCGCCCCGGTGGAAGCGTCGTATCTGGTGTTCGGCAGTTCCGACCTGGAATCCGATGTCCGCGACATCCCCGGTTTCATTCCCGTCGCGTCGTATGGCAGCCGCAAGCCGATCAATGAAAACGAAATCGGCGCCGTCGAGAATTTCCGATTCATCACTTCTCCGGAACTGGTGGCGATTCAGGATGCCGCCACGAGCACGACCGCCTCGGCGTATGGCTTGCTCTCGACTACCGGCACCAACCCGGATGTCTATCGCGTGGTCGTGGCAGCGGAAGACGCCTGGGGCCAGTTAGCGCTGCGTGGCGCGAACGCTCTCACCCCGACCTACATTCCGCCCGGCCAGATGGACAAGAACGATCCGCTCGGACAGCGCGGTTATATCGGCGCCAAGTTCTACATGAACGCCACGGTGCTGAATAACGGCTGGATGGCGATCGCCGAAGTCGGCGCTTCCGCCCTGTAATTGACGGGGCAGGGAATCCTGCCCCTACAACTGAAAGGATACTCAAATGGCAATTGGCAATCTTGCAACCGGCACGCTGGCGATTCCGACCTCGACCACGAACATGCTTTCCGGCATTACGGGCGCTGCGACCACTTACACGGCCACGCAGTTCTCGTTTGCGATCGATGGCAAGGCGTATCTGAAGGCGACTGCTTCTGGCGCGGCCACGCCGACCACCGATTCGGCGGGCGGCACGCTGGTGCTCGCCACCGCTTACGGCACGGTCGTCGTCTGGTGTGTGAACTCCAGTGGCACCGTGTCTGTCTATCGCGGTGAAACCGTGGCCCTCGACGGCAGCAACGCCTTTACGCGCGCCCCGGCCTTCCCGGCGATTCCGGGCACCGTCTGTCCGTTCGCTTACACGACTCACCGAAATCACAGTGGCTCGAACTTCACGATCGGCTCGACCAACTGGAACACCGGCAGCACGGCTCATGCAACTCAAAACTGCATGTACCTGCCCGAGCGTCCGCAGACCAGCTAATCGATTGGGTAGTACCGGTGCCGTGGGCTTCGTGCTCACGGCAACCTTAAACGATAAAGGACATTCATCATGCAACTTTGGAAATCCATGGCCGACCTACTGGTCAGCAAGAAACTCACCCTTGGCAAGAATGCTCAGGTTGTCGCGTTCAACTCGAGCGGTGTCGAGGTTCCTGTCGCCTTGGGGGCTGTCGAGGCCCGCAGCGCGGCCAGTACCTTGTCTCAATACGACAACGGCAAGACCATCCTGCTCAACTCGACCACGGCCTTCGCAACCACGTTGCCGTCGCCGTTCATGGGTGGGCGGTTCAAGTTCATCGTGACCGGCATCCCCGGCGCCAGCGCCCACACGATTGGCGCGGGCAGCGCCATTATCAAAGGGTCGGTGTCGTCCGCCGACCTGGCCAACGGATCGGCTGCGGCCTCGACTACGGGTGGTACGACCATCAGCCTGACCACAACCGCGTATGTCGGTGACTGGATCGAAGTCGTCAGCAACGGCGTCAACTGGCTGTTGTCTGGTTCTGTCAAGGCGCAGGGTGGCCTGACTATCGCCTAATCGTTTCGCGCTCCTCCCAGGCAGTACCTTGGCCCGCCCATGTGGCGGGCTTTTTACATCCACCCTTGGGGGGTAAATCCAGAATGACCTCGTTCTAATTTCTGGAAGGAAACCAACATGGGACGTTATCCGACGAAGGGCATTGACGCTGCCGCGCAGGACATCAATCAACCCGAGGATGTGATCCTGCCCGGCATGGACGATGGCCCTATCCGGCGCACCGACCAGATCATCGAACCAGTCGATGGCCCGGTGTCCAATAGCATGCTTGGCGAGATGGCTTTCAGCGAAGAGATGATCGATGTCGTCGTGCATGAGAGCACCGACCCCAATGCCGAAAACCCGGTAATGGTTTATTGCAATGGCGTGCCGCAGTTCTTCCTGCGCGGTCAGACGCAGACCGTCAAGCGCAAGTTCGTCGAAGTCCTGGCCAGGGCGAAGCAGACAGCGATCCAGACCATCGAGCGGCCGATGATGGGCGATACCGTCGTCAGGAAGTCGCGCAGCCTGCGCTACCCGTTCTCGATCGTCCAGGACCGCAACCCGAACGGCGCGGCATGGATTCGCAAGATACTGGCTGAAGCCTGATGACGCTGCTCGATCTCGTCAACAGGCTTCGGATTGAAAGCGGGGCGTCCGGTGGAACGCTAACCACGCTCGCCTCGCCGACAAAAGAGGTCGAGCGGATGACCAACTGGATCATCCAGTCGGACCTGGAAATCCAGGAACTGCACCACGACTGGAACTTCCTGCGTGCCGAAGTCGAGTTCGACACGGTGGCCGGTGACTGGAGTTATACCCCGGTTACCGACATCACCGCGATCACAAAATTCGCGCAGTGGAAGACGGACGAACTGCGCGTCTATCTCAAGTCCGCTGGATACGGCAGTGAAACACGTCTTGGCGCGGCGCTGGCGTATGACGCATTCCGCGACTACTGGCGATTCAACATGCGCCGCAGCACGCAATCCCGCCCTGTCTCGTGGGCAGTGGCGCCCGATCATTCCCTGGTGCTTGGCCCGGTTCCCAACGATGTTTATACGGTGGTTGGCGAGTATTTCAAGGAACCAACCATGATGTCTGCGGACACGGACACGAGCGCCATTCCGTCACGCTACCAGATGGTGATCGTTTATCGGGCCATGATGAAATACGCGCCCTATGAAGCCGCAGGCGAAATTTATCAGGCCGGCAAGGACGAGTATCGGAAGATGCTCGATGCGCTTGAAATTAACCAGTTGCCGAAAATGCAATTGGCAGGGGCGCTTGTCTGATGTCTATTGGGCAGATCAGGTGGCCGGCGATTCAGTATTCGCTCATCCAGATGGGCGGTGGCCTTGACCTTATCACGCCGACACTTTCGCTCAAGCCTGGTGTTCTTCGCGAAGCGCTGAATTTTGAATGTAACGTGACCGGTGGCTATAGCAGCATCAGCGGTTACGAACGTTATGACGGTCATGCGGCGCCGAGCAGCGGGACATATGTGGCGCTCGATGTCAACATGGTTCCCGCAATCGTGATCAATATCGGCGATTCGGTTAGCGGCGCAACGTCTGGAGCGACCGGAACGATTATTGCCACGTCTTCGTCGATGCTCGTGATTGCCAATCCGAGCGGCACATTCATTGTTGGCGAAGACATCAATCGTAGCGGAAGCCCAATTGCCGAGGTTGTGGCATTCAGTACCGTTGACACACCGAAAAGCAACGCCGTGTATCTTGCGGCGGCGGCGGACATCTTGCGCGCAAGTATTGCCAAGCCGTCCGGCTCGGGGCCGATTCGCGGGGTATTCTTTTTCGGCGGGTCGGTCTATGCGTTGAGAAACAACGTCGGCGGGACAGCGGCGGTTCTGTACAAGTCATCTGCCGCCGGCTGGACGGCGGTGACGTTCTACAGTGAATTGTCGTTCAGTTCCGGGCTGGTCAAGCCCGCTGAAGGGGCCACGCTTTACGGCAATACATCAACC
>CAYRXO010000155.1:0-8547 GCA_964428215.1 uncultured Candidatus Accumulibacter sp.
GCCGCATGTTTCTTCCAGACGCCTTGCGGCAGCAGGCCGATTACTGCGCTAACCCTTCGCTCAAGCGGAGCGCCAACGGCAGGCCACCAGGCCCGGGCCGGTGGTACTCCGTACATTTTCACCGGCCCGGGCCTGGCGCCCTGCCGTCGGCACCCGCTTAGCTCAAACGGTGCACGTCTTCGTCACCGGCGCGACCGGTTATCTGGGGCGCCATCTGCTGCCGAAACTGGTCGCCCGTGGCCATCGCGTCGCTGCACTGGTGCGCCCAGGTTCGCGATGGCGATTCAGTGAAGACTGTCGCGTCGTCGTCGGTGAGGCGCTGGATGCCCCGACTTTCTCGCCGGCGATCGGCGCGGTCGATGCATTGGTCCATCTGGTTGGCGTCGCGCACCCGAACCCGCGCAAAGGGGCCGAATTTCAAGAGGTCGATCTGGCTTCCGTACGTTCCGTACTCGCCGCGGCGATCGAGAACCGGGTGCCGCATTTCATTTATGTCAGCGTCGCTCAACCGGCACCTGTCATGCATGCGTACCAGGCGGCACGAGCGGCTGGCGAAGCATTGATTCGTGCCAGCGGGATCGACGCCAGCATTCTGCGTCCGTGGTACGTACTCGGACCCGGCCACCGCTGGCCAATGTTGCTCGCTCCCTGTTACGCCCTGCTCGCAAGGTTGCCGTCAACGCGCGAGACGGCGCAGCGTCTGGCTTTGCTCAACATCGACCAGATGATCGCTGCGCTTGTCCTGGCGATCGAACAGCCGCCGGTTGGCGTGCGCGTCTGGGATGTCTCGTCGATGCACACCGCGGGTCAGCGTGACCGGGAGGCGGAAGGCACGCCAAGCAGTCAGCGCTGGTAAATCGAGCGGCTGCACGGTCGATCCATCCGCGGGGTTGTCCAGCCGCGCTCTTTACGCCTGTCCGGTTGTCACATCGATTGCGCGCTCCTTGCCGCGCAACCCGCTCGCGACGATCTCTTCTCAAGCGTTCAGTCGGGGCGCGAAAGAGCCGAGCAGGGAAACCAAAACGGGTTGTGTCATTTGATAAGCCAACAATAAGCGCTGACCCGAGTGCCCGCGAAGCGACCGCCATTACGTCCCGCCACTAGTCAGCCTCTCTGCCGCCTGCTACTGCGTCAGCCGAACCCCCGTCAGTCGCCCGCTGTCAGGAAAGATGCGCCAGCGCCAGGTAATCGCGCGAGCGCATTTCGGTCAGGCGGCTGGCGGTGCGGAAGAATTCGCTGGCCTGGGTGCCTTGCGTGTACAGGCTGTCGGGTTCGCAGTCGGCAGTGGCGATCAGCTTGACTTTGTGGTCGTAGAAGATATCGACCAGCCAGGTGAAGCGACGGGCTTCCGAGGCCATGCTCGCCGACATGCGTGGGATCGACGACAGCAACACCGTGTGGTAGCCGCGCGCCAGTTCGAGATAGTCGTTCTGTGAACGCGGGCCGCCGCACAGCGTTTTGAAATCGAACCAGATGACGCCGTGCCCACGGCGTTGGGTCGGGATTTGCCGGCCGAGGATTTCGATGGCGCCGCCGCTTTCGCCTTCACCGGTGGCGATGGCGACGAAGTATTCGGCCATTTTCGCTTCGGCATCAGCGTCGGCCGGGAAATGGAAGATCTCGACCTGTTCGAGCGTGCGCAGGCGGTAGTCGATGCCGGCATCGATTTCGACGACGTCGAGTTTTGCTTTCAGCAGCGCGATGGTCGGCAGGAAATTCTCGCGCTGCAGCCCGTTGGGATAGAGCCGCTCGGGCGGGTAATTAGACGTCATGACGAAGACGACTCCGCGTTCAAACAGCGCTTCGAGCAGCCGGCCGAGGATCATCGCGTCGGCGATGTCCGAGACGTGGAATTCGTCGAAGCAGAGCAGACGCACTTCGGTGGCGATGCGATCGGCGACGCGCAGCAGCGGATCGCTTTCGCCCTTCAGTGCGTTCAACTGCTGGTGTACGCCGTGCATGAAGGCGTGGAAATGGATGCGCTTCTTGCGCCGATAGGGCACCGAATCGAAAAAGCAGTCCATCAGAAAGCTTTTGCCGCGCCCGACGCCGCCCCAGAAATAGACGCCGCGCGGGATCGGCGGCGGCGAGAAGAAGCGGCGCAAGGTGCTGCGTCGGCCGACCTTGAACGACAGCAATTCGTAGTACAGGCGTTGCAGACGCGAGGCGGCGTTGAGTTGCGCCGTGTCGGCGGTGAAATGGCGCTCGGCGAGCACCCGCTCGTAGGCGTCGAGCATGCCGCGCTCGGGGACTTTGAGAACTCTATGGGGCATCAGCTTCTTTCCGGAAGGCGGAGGAATCGATCGCCCGGACGCCGGGCGATGGCGTGGATCGGTGGATTCGCCGTCGCTGCCGGGCGGGGTGTGGCATTTCGCCATATCGGCCGGATTCTATACCATCCGCGTGCCGGTCGCGCAGCGAGACGGCGGCGTTTTCTGGCCAGGTCAGCGGCAAGAGGGCGGAGGAGCAATAGGTTTGCCGGAATCGATGCTTGCGGTGTGGCTTCCGCACTCAGGAAGCACATTGCCGGCCCCGCCGGTGCGCTGGCGACGTGGCAGTGCGTCCGAGAATTGACGCTTCGGCGAGGACAAGTGTCTGGCATAATGCGCCTTCATTTTCTGAGCAACTTGGCCGATGGATTTCGAACTCTTGGGCACTCCTGGCTGGCGCGAGGGCTTGATCGCCATCATCGTGTTGCTCGTCGTCTACGTGGTGATGCTGCTCATGCGCTTGCGACGTCTGCAGAACGAACGCCACGTCGTCAGCGCGCAAGCGGCAAACGCGGCGCTGGCCAGTTATGCCGCGCTGCAGGAGCCGACGACGGTCGCCGCGCCGGTGGCAGCCGAAACGCCTGCCGAGCCGGCGGTCCTGCCGGTGAACGCAGCCGAGCCGGTGGCCGAGAATCCGGCGCAGGCGCTTCTTGAAGCCTTGCAACAGGATCTGTATCAGTTGCGCTGCGAAGTCGATGAACTGCGTGCCGAAGTGCTCGCTGCGCGCGAGGATGTGCGTCAGCAGTTATCCCGCTCGATCGATGCGCCACCACCACCGTCGCCGCAGTACAACGACGCCATGCAGATGGCCCGGGAAGGGCACGACGCGACGGCCATCGCCCATCAATGCCATATTTCGCGTGCCGAGGCCGATCTGGTGGTGGCGCTGGCGCGCAACCGTGGCGAAGGTTTCAGCGATCGGCGGCGGGCGGAATGATCGTTGTTCATCGTACGGTGTACCCCGTGCCTGCCGGCGCGGGACAGTTTGTTTCAGTGAGGCGTTAAGCAATGGCCAATAACCCGGATGATACGGCGGGCAAGGCGAACAAGCCCGACAAGCCGGCGAGTGCGATCAAAGCGCCGGCTGCCAAGCCCGGCCTCGCCAATCGACCTGCAGGTGGCTCTGAGAACGGGCATTTCGACCTGCGTCAGCAGTTGCTGCGGCGCATCGGCATCGCCGCCTTGCTGATTTTCACCTTACTCGGCGGGCTGGCGCTGTACGATTCGTTCAATTCGTCGCCAGAATCCGAAGACGAGGAGGACACCCGCGATACGCGCACTGCTCAGAGTGTCGAGCCGGCGAAGCCGATCAGACAGCTTCCGGCAACCGGATCGCTCGTTGCGCCGACGGCACCCGAAACGGCGCCGACCCCTGTGCCGGGGAAAATGGCAGCCGAGTCGACGCCGTCCGCGGCGACGCCTGCCGCGCCGAAAACGGCTGCCACTTCTTCCGTTCCGGCGACGCCAGCGACGGCGGCCTTTCCAGCGACAGCAGCGGCCGCCGTGACACCGGCAACCCCCACCACTGCCCCGGCCGCAAAGACCGCAGACGGCGCCAGCCCATCGTCTGCAGCGCCAGCCGTCGGCAAGTCGATCCCGCTCCGTCCTGCGCCGGCTGCATCGGCGGCGGTGATCGAAGCGCCGTCGCCAGGCCGCATGCCGGCACCGCCGCCGCCGGAAATCGCCGCCAGACCGGCGTTGCCGACGCCCGAAGGCAGCGCCGCCGCGCCGGCCTCCGAAACGGCGAAAAGCGATCAGCTAGTTATTGCGCCGCGCAACGGCTACGTCCTGCAGTCGGCGCGTCTGCCCGACGCGGCGCGTGCCGAGGAATTACAGGCGAAACTGGCGCAGATCGGCATTCCGTCGACCGTCGAAACGCGTTTGCAGATCGGACCGTTCCGTAGCCGTGCCGAGGCCGAGAACGCGCGCCGCAAAATGAGCGAGCTGGGGATCGACGGTTCGCTGCAGCGGCTCAGGCCCGGAGCGCGTTAGGTTCGCCGACCCCGGCTGGCGTCGCGATGGCAGCGTCCGGAAAACGCAATGGAGCCAAAGAGAAGGGTGCAGAAAGCGCCGGCGTTGCCGCGCCGCGCTTCAGCCGTCCTCTGTCCCGCTGCGCCGCTGCAGGCGTCGGGCGAAGACCTGCATCTCCTTCGCTGCCTGCCGGTCCCCCTTGCCTTCGGCGACGGCGATTCCCTGCCGGTAGGCGGCTAGCGCCGCTTCCGCCCGGCCGCTGTCGTGCAGCGCTTTGCCGAGCAGTTTCCAGGCAGCGGAGAACCCGGGATCGCGATCCAGCGCTTCCTGCAAGCGTTGCGCCGCCGCTGCCGGATCGCCCGCTTTCAACAATTCGTTGCCCAACGAATAGCGCAACAGCGCGCCGTCGCGCGGTCCGTCGAGCAATTTTTCCAGATTGGCGATGATCGGTGTGTGCAAGCGCATCGACGGTCAGTCAAAGTCAGGATTCGGCGAGCTGCCCGGCACCGCGGCAGACGAAGGGCAACGTGGCGGGCTTTTCATTGGCGCGCGCTGGTTGAAACGCCCCTCCGTCCGTTAGACTCGCCACATTTTCGACCGCACATTGTAAAGGACTCTCGATGAGCAAAACGATCGTTTCCACTACGCAGGCGCCGGCGGCCATCGGCACTTATTCGCAAGCCGTGCGCGTCGGCGACACGGTTTACCTCTCCGGCCAGATCGGTCTCGACCCGCAGAGCATGCAGCTGGTCGAGGGCATCGACGCGCAGATCGTGCGTGTTTTCGACAACCTGCAAGCCGTTGCCATCGCCGCTGGCGGCACGCTGGCCGACGTCGTCAAGCTGACCGTCTATCTTACCGATCTGGCCAACTTCGCCAAAGTGAATGAGGTGATGAGCCAATACTTCGCGTCGCCTTTTCCGGCGCGCGCCGCCATCGGCGCGGCGGCGCTGCCGCGTGGCGCGCTGGTCGAAGCCGACGCGATCCTGGTGCTTGCCGATTGAACTCGGCGACGGACGAGATTCCGGCGTCGGCGGCGCTGCGCGACAAACTGCGCAAACTTGGCCTCGAACGCCAGGTCGATCTCGTTCTCCACTTGCCGCTGCGTTACGACGACGAAACCCGGCTGACGACGCTGGCGGCGGCGCCGTTTGGCGAGCCCGTGCAATGCGAAGTGCTGATCGTCGACATTGCCTGCAAACCGGCGCCGCGCCGGCAACTGCTGCTCACCGTCGTCGACGCGGACGATCAACGGTCGCAGGAGCGGCGCAGCCATCTCGTGCTGCGTTTTCTCAATTTCTACGGCAGCCAGTGGCGGGCTTTCGAGCAGGCGCACGCACTGGGACAGCGGTTGCGCGTCTTCGGTGAGATCCGTGACGGATTTTTCGGGCCGGAGATGGTGCATCCCCGCTACCGGGTCGTCGAGGCGCCGGGAGGCGAACTGCCGACGGCGCTGACGCCGGTCTATCCGACGACCGCCGGTGTGTCGCAAAGCGCTCTGCGCCGGCTGATCGGGCGTGCCCGGCGTGAGTGCGAACTGCCGGAAATCCTCGACCCGGGCTGGTGCGCCGCGCAGGCCTTGCCGGCCTTGCGCGACGCGCTGGCCGTGCTGCACGCGCCGCCGCCGACGGTGAACGTCGAAGCTTTGCAGCAGCAGCGTCATCCCGCCTGGCGGCGGGTCAAATTCGACGAGCTGCTGGCGCAGCAACTCTCCTTGCGCCGCGCCTATCTGGCTCGCCGGCGCAAGGGTGCGCCGCCGTTGGTCAGGATCAACGAGTTGAGCGACCGTCTGCAGGCATCCTTACCGTTTCTGCTTACCGCGGCGCAGCAGCGCGTCGCGCGCGAGATTGCCCGTGATCTGGCGCAACCGTATCCGATGCAACGTCTGCTGCAAGGCGACGTCGGCAGCGGCAAGACGATCGTCGCCGCGCTGGCCGCCTGCCAGGCGATCGCTGCCGGCTATCAGGTGGCGTTCATGGCGCCGACCGAGATCCTCGCCGAACAGCATTACGTCAAACTGCGTGCCTGGCTGGCGCCGCTCGACGTGCAGGTGGTCTGGCTCAGCGGGCGGCAGCAGCAAAGCGTCAAACGGCTCGCGCAGCAGCAGACGGCGGGCGACGCGCAGTTGATCGTCGGCACGCACGCGCTGATCCAGGAGAAGCTCGATTTCGCCCACCTGGGACTGGTGATCGTCGATGAACAACATCGCTTCGGTGTCGTGCAACGGCTCGAGCTGCGCCGTAAAGGCGGCAATCCGCATCAGCTGATGATGTCGGCGACGCCGATTCCCCGCACGCTGGCGATGAGTTATTACGCCGACCTCGACGTATCGACGATCGACGAGTTGCCGCCCGGCCGCTCGCCGGTGCGCACGCGACTGTTCGCCGTCGCCCGGCGGCCGGAAGTGATCGCCGGCCTGCGCCGCTTCGTCGCCAGCGGCCGGCAAGCGTACTGGGTCTGTCCGTTGATCGAAGAGTCGCCGAAGCTGCAGTTGCAGGCGGCGCTGGCGACGTACGCCATGCTGCAGGACGAACTGCCGGATCTGCGCATCGGGCTGGTGCATGGCCGGTTGAAGAGCCGCGACAAAGCCGCCACGATGGCCGCTTTCGTCGCCGGCGACATCGACCTGCTGGTGGCGACGACGGTGATCGAAGTCGGCGTCGATGTCGCCAACGCCAGTCTGATGGTCATCGAACATGCCGAACGTTTTGGTCTGGCGCAATTGCACCAGTTGCGCGGCCGTGTCGGTCGCGGCACAGACGCCGCGCAGTGCGTGCTCCTCTATCAGCCCCCGCTGTCGGCGGCGGCCAGCGCGCGCCTGAAAGTGATCTATCAGCATCACGACGGTTTCGAGATTGCACGCCAGGATCTGCAGCTGCGCGGCCCGGGTGAATTCGTCGGCAGCCGTCAATCGGGCGCGCCTTTGCTGCGCTACGCCGATCTCGACAACGACGGCGACCTCGTCGAACTGGCGCAGCAGCTCGCCGCACACATGCTGCGCGACGATCCCGCGCGCGCCGCGCAGCACCTTCAACGCTGGCTCGGTTGGCGGGAAGAATTGTTGCGCGCCTGATCGGGGCAGGGCAGGGGTGGGCTCTCTGCGGCGCAAGGCGCCCGAACGACTGGCCGCGCCGGGTCCCTTCTGGCAAGATGACCGCATGCTTGCTGCCGACAACCCTGACCATTGCCTGGTGACCACCGCCGACGGCTCGCACACCATTCATCTGCAGAGCCTCGACGAGCATTACCACTCGCGGCATGGCGCGGCGCAGGAAGCGCGTCATATCTTCATCCGGCACGGCTACGAAGCAGCGCAGCCGATCGTTCCGCGCCGTCTGCGCTTGCTTGAAATGGGTTTTGGTACCGGTCTGAACGCGCTGTTGACCTGGGAAAGCGCGACACGTGACGCGCTGCCGGTCAGCTATACCACTATCGAAGCTCATCCGCTCGCTGCCACGCTCGTCGGCCGTCTCAACCACGCGGCGCAAACGCCAGCGCACGATGCCGCCGCCGTGTTTGCCGCCCTGCATGACTGCGCGTGGGGTGTGCCGCATGCGTTTGGGCGCAACTTTTCGTTCCGCAAATGGCAGCTCCGCCTGCAGGATTTTCAGCCGCAGGAATCGTTCGATCTGCTCTACTACGACGCCTTTTCGCCCAAGGCGCAGCCTGAACTGTGGACGCGCGCCATTTTCGACAAGCTGTACTCCCTGCTTGCCGACGGTGGCATGTTGCTCACCTACTGTGCCAAGGGAGAAGTCAAACGCAATCTCAAAGCTGCCAGCTTCAGTGTCGAAAATCTGCCGGGACCACCCGGCAAACGTGAGATCACCCGCGCGCGCAAATCCTGCGCCTACGGCTCTCAATGGCATGAGCGCATTGACGAGCATTTTCCCAGTGACTAAAATACGGATCTCGATTCCTCGATAGCTCAGTCGGTAGAGCGTCGGACTGTTAATCCGTAGGTCCCTGGTTCGAGCCCAGGTCGGGGAGCCAAAATTTCTGCTGTAAGTCAACAGGTTACAGAAAGCCCAAGCAAGTTGCTTGGGCTTTTTTGTTTTCCGGGGGTGCAATTGGAGGTGTGAGTGGCAATTGGGCAGGGGCTACCCCCCTTGCCCCAGCGACCCAAGAGGTGTGGTGTCGCCTCCCCATCAGCGCGTCGGCCCAAGCTGCATCCCCAGCATTGGCAGGCGCAGTATCTCGCGTGAGTGATCTATACCAAGATCGGTCATAAACGACTTTAATTATCCTGTCTAATAGCATGTAGAATTGGGGCACTGCTTGTTCTTTGGGCGTGCGGCCATGTTGA
>CAYRXO010000156.1:0-8484 GCA_964428215.1 uncultured Candidatus Accumulibacter sp.
GATGACGGTCCCTGGCAGGTGCTCGACCAGCAGGACATCGTCGGCAGCGTGCAGTGGCCGCTCAGCGGCCGGCATAACCGGCAGAATGCGCTTGCCGCGCTGCTGGCGGCACGCCATGCCGGCGTGCCGCTGCCGCGTGGCTTGGCTGCGCTGTCGCGCTTCAAGAACGTCAAGCGGCGTATGGAACTGCGCGGTCAGGTCGACGGGATCACGGTCTATGACGATTTCGCGCATCATCCGACGGCGATCGCCACGACGGTCGACGGCTTGCGGGAAAAGGAGCGCGCCGGGCGCATTCTGGCCGTGCTCGAACCGCGTTCGAACACCATGAAGCTGGGCGTGATGAAAGCGGCCCTGCCGGACAGCCTGACAACCGCGGATCTCGTGTTCTGTTACGCCGCCGGACTGGGTTGGGACGCGGCGGCGGCACTGGCGCCGCTTGGCGAGAAAGCAGTCGTCGAAGACGATCTCGAGCGGCTGGTCGAGCGGGTGGTCAGCCATGCCGGCGCTGGCGACTACATCCTGGTGATGAGCAATGGCGGCTTCGGCGGCATCCACGACAAACTGCTCGCGGCACTGCGCGCGCGCGCCGCGCTGCGTCAATCAGTGCAGGAGGTGATCGGCGAGCAGTGCGGCGAAGAGTAAGGTCAGATAGATGATCGAATAGCGAAAGGTCAGCCGGGCCAGCTTGTCGCTGTAATCGCGCCACAAGGCAACGCTGTAGACGAGAAAAATTCCGTCGAGCAGCAGCGCCGCTGCCAGATACCAGGGACCGCTCATGCCCAGCGTGTACGGCAGCACAGTCGTCGCGCTGAGCATCACCACGTACAGCAGGCTGTGCAAGCAGGTAAAGCGGATGCCGTGCGTCACCGGCAACATCGGCAAGCCGGATTTCTCGTAATCGATGCGCCGATAGCAGGCCAGCGCCCAGAAGTGCGGCGGCGTCCAGATGAAGACGATCAGAAACAGTACCAGCGCTTCCGGCCCCACCTGACCGGTGATTGCCGACCAGCCGAGCAGCGGCGGCATGGCCCCGGAGGCACCGCCGATGACGATGTTCATCGGTGTCGCCGGCTTGAGAAGCACCGTATAGATCAGGGCGTAGCCGAGAAAGGTGGCCAGGGTCAGCCACATGGTCAGCGGATTGACGAAGGTGTGCAGAATCCACAAGCCGACGCCGCCGACGAGGGTGGCCAAAGAGAGCGCTTCCGGCGCCGAGACTTCACCGCGCGCCGTCGGCCGCGCACGCGTGCGCGCCATGCGCGCGTCGATCTGTTGTTCGATCAGGCAGTTAACTGCCGCGGCGGCACCAGCGACCAGCGCGATGCCGAGCGAGGCAGCCATGAACAAGGCGAAGGGCGGAAACGCTGGCGCGGCCAGGAACATGCCGATCATCGCCGTGAAAACGATCAGGCTATTGACGCGCGGCTTGCATAACTCAAAAAAAGCCGCCAGGCGTTGTCCGGGGGATCGTCGTTGTCTGCTGATGACGTTCATCGCGCTTTTTCCTTTCTAACCAACCCAGGAATATTTCAATAGCCGTTCCAGGTCCTTGAGCATGCCGGCCATTTCTGCGTCCGCCGGATAGCGCAGCATGACATTGCCGAGCGGATCGACGACATAGAAACGGTAGGCTTGCCCATCAAGCAGCGCGCGTAGCGGTTGCCCCCCATCCCCTTCGGCAGGCGCGGCCAAGAGCAGGTCGGGATACGCCGCACGGATGGTCGGCAAACCGGTATCGGCGCGCAACGTGGACGGCGAATCGCCAAGCAGTACGCGGCGCAAGCGCATCATCTCCTTGTTCAGCGCCACCTGCACCTGGCGGATCTGTTGCAGATCACGCTGACATGCTTCGCCACATTCGCCACGATTGACGACGATCAAGGTCCACTTGCGGCGCAATTCCTCGGTCGGCAAGGGACGTCCATCGGCATGCAGCAGCCCGCTTTCCGGCAAGGGCTGCGGCGGCTCGATCAGTTGACCGTGATTGGCCAGTTTCGCCGGTCGCCATTCGATCCAGTACAAGGCAAAAGCGACCAGGAAAGGCATCGCCAGCAAGGCGACGACCAGCAGCAGGGTGCGCTGCCCCCGGGTCAGCGACGAAGCGGCGCTGTTCATCGGCGCTTGCGCGGGAGGCCGCTCATCGACCTTCGTCCTGCAGCCGTTGCCGCGCCGCACGCACGTTGAGCACCAGCCAGATGATCAGCGTCGCGGCGGCAAAGCCCCACCACTGATAGGCGTAACCGACGTGGCGCTCGATGCGTTCGTCCGGCCGCGGCCATTCGCGGGCGAAGCCGCCAGCCGGACTGTCCGGCGCCAGTTGCAGAACCACGGGCTGTACGGGAAACGACACCGACTGGCGATAACGCGCCAGATCGAGGTTTTGCCACACGGTCTGCCACGCCGTGCCGACAGCCACATCGGGCGCCAACGTCAGATAGCGCGTACCCGGAACGATGGCCGTGCCGTGCACTTCCTGAATGCCGGTCGGCGTCGTCACCTGCGGCCAGCGATTGTGGTCGGCCAATGCCGGCACCCAGCCGCGATTGACCAGCACGTGCATGTCGCTGCCCTCGAGGCGTAGCGGTGTCAGCACGTGGTAACCGGCCTGTTCACGATGAATACGGTTGTCGATCAGGATCTGCCACTGCGCATCGTAAGTACCGCGCACGACGACCTGGCGGTAACGCAGGGATTCGGTATCGGCGACCGTCAGCGGCATCTGCACCGCCGGCTCGGCGCTACGGCTGTCGAGCAGGCTTTGCAGCGACTGTTTTTCGGCAGCCTTGCGCCATTGCCACTGCCCGAACGAGATGAACGACGGCACCAGCAGAAGCATGGCCAAAGTCGGCAGCAGACGCGGCCGCAAGCAGCGCAACGTAGCGATCACGCGCATGCCGTTTGCCGATCGGGCCTGGCTGCGAGCATAATCGGCGCTCCCTTTCCCGGATTCAGCCATGTTCAAGCTCATCGTCATTCTGTTGTTGTTCGCTGTCGTCGGAAGCCTTTTTTCCGGGCTCTTCTTTCTTTACCGCGACCGTGGCACAGGCGTCCGCACCGCTCAGGCGCTGACGCTGCGCATTGGTTTGTCGATTCTGATTTTTGCCTTGCTGCTGATCGGCTTCCGCTTCGGCTGGATCCCCGGTTATAGCCAGTAGACGAGGACGAACAGTCCGAGCCAGACGACATCGACGAAATGCCAGTACCAGGCGACCCCTTCAAAGGCGAAATGTCGCTCGGCACTGAAGTGGCCTTTGAGGCTCCGGCCAAAGACGACCATCAGCATGAGCGCGCCGAGGGTGACGTGAAAACCGTGAAAACCGGTCAACATGAAGAAGGTCGCGCCGTAGACGCCGGCCCCGAGCGTCAGTCCCAGTTCGGTATAGGCGTGATGGTATTCCCAGGCCTGGAAGCCAAGGAAGACCACCCCGAGCAGGATGGTCAGAAACAACCCCAGGTTGAGCTGTGAACGGTTATTTTTCAACAATCCCCAGTGCGCCCAGGTGAGTGTTGCGCCGGAACTCAACAGCAAAGCGGTGTTCAGGGCCGGAACTCCCCAGGCGCCCATCGGGGTAAACGCCGCCCCTTTCGGTCCGGCGGAAGGCCAGGCAGCGGTGAAATCCTTCCATAACGAAAACGCCGGGTCCATTCCCGCCAACGCCGGCACCGAAATATTGCGCACGTAAAACAACGCACCGAAGAAGGCGGCGAAGAAAGCCACTTCCGAAGCGATGAACCACACCATGCCGTAGCGGAAGGATTTGTCTTCCCATTCCTGATAGGCACCGGTCTGATTCTCGTGAATGATTTTGCCGAACCAGTGATACACCACGTAGAGAATCAGCAGCGTCGCGGCAATCATGATCCAGCGACCGGGCGCAAAAGCGTTCATCTGCAGGATGAAGCCCAGGGCGAGCAGGAAAATGCCGCCCGAAAGCATGAAGGGATACGGACTCGGCTGCGGTACGAAGTAGTGGTTGGAATGCGGCGAGGTGTAGGTGGTCATGCGTCACTCTCTTTCTTTGGAAACTTTTTTCTGGCCATCGACATTGAAAAAGGCGTATGACAAGGTCACGGTACGGATCTGTTCGTCGATTTCCGGCTTGACGATGAAAGTCAGCGGCAACTCCTTGCTTTCCCCCGGGGCCAGGGGCTGTTGCGAGAAGCAGAAACAGTCGAGCTTCTCGAAATGCTGTGCGGCCTGCCCCGGCGAAACACTGGGCACCGCCTGTCCGACGATCGGCCGATCGGAGGTATTGCGCACCAGAAACTTGGCAAGATGCAGTTCGCCGGGATGCAGATCGAGATGCGTGGTCAACGGCCGCATTTCCCAGGGCAGACCGGGCATGACCGTGCCGGTGAATTCGACGGTGACGATGCGACTGCGATCGATGCGCGATGGTGCCGCGGCGACGCTGCGGATACCGCCGACGCTCAATGCGCCTTCGTTGCTGGTCTTACCGTTGAAACCGGTCGCTGCACACAACACGTCGTAGAGCGGCACCATGGCGAAAGCGAAAGCAAACGCACCGGCAACCAGCAGCAGCAGCTTGGTGATCAGCTTGCGGTTGTTGCGTGGCGCGTTTGACGAAACCTGACTGGCCAATTCGCTGTTCATCTTTTCAAGAACGGTAATATATGAAGCCGAGGACATAAATGGCCAGCGCCACCGCGCCGAGCACCCAGGCCAGCCGCCGGCTGGCGGCGCGACGGCTGGCAAGATCGGCAGCACTCAGTTTGTCTGGCGTATGCATCGGCGGTCCTGCAGTGAAGTCGGTTTATTTGATCACCGGCTGGGTTTCCCATGAGTGATGCGGCGGCGGCGAGGACAGATCCCACTCGAGGCCTTCGGCGCCTTCCCACACCTTGCTGCTCGCCTTCTCACCGCCTTTGACGCACTTGTAGATGTTCAGCGCGAAAAGCAGTTGCGAGAAACCGAGAATGAAGGCACCGACCGTCGAAATAGCGTTGAATTCGACGAACTGCAGCGCATAGTCGGGAATCCGCCGCGGCATGCCGGCCAGTCCGAGGAAGAACTGCGGCATGAAGGTCAGATTGAACGAGACGACCGTCAGCCAGAAATGCCATTTGCCGAGCGTCTCGCTGAACATGTGGCCAGTCCACTTCGGCAGCCAGTAATACACGCCGGTCATCACGCCCATGATGCCACCGGCGAACAGCGCATAGTGGAAGTGCGCGACGACGAAATAGCTGTGGTGATATTGCGCGTCAGCGGCGACGTCGGCGAGGACCAGACCAGTGAGACCAGCCAGACCAAACAGCACGATGAAACCTTGCGCAAAGAGCATCGGCGTCTCGAAGCTCATCGCGCCGCGCCACATCGTCGCCACCCAGCAGAAGAAGAGCACGGCCAGCGGCAGCGAAATGAACATCGTGCTGTACATGAAATAGAGCAGCGCCGGTACCGGCATGCCGGCGGTGAAGAAGTGGTGCGCCCAGACGACGACCGACAGCACGCCGATGGCAATGAATGAGTACACCTGCGCCTTGTAACCGTAGATCGGCTTGCGCGAGAACGTGCCAAGCACATGCGGAATCAGTCCCCAGATCGGCAGCAGCAGGATGTAAACCTCGGGATGGCCGAAGAACCAGAACAGGTGCTGGAAGAGAATCGGGTCACCCCCACCGGCGGCATTGAAGAAATGTGTGCCGAAATGACGGTCGGTGAGCAGCATGGTCACCGCACCGGCGAGTACCGGGATGGTGGCGATGAGCAGGAAAGCGGTGATCAGCCAGCCCCAGGCAAACAGCGGCAGCTTCATCATCGTCATCCCCGGCGCGCGCAGGTTGAAAATGGTGACGATGATGTTGATCGATCCGAGAATCGACGAAATACCGAGGATGTGGATCGAGAAGATGGCGAAGTCGACGCCCATGCCCCCCTGCACCGACAGCGGCGCATAAAGCGTCCACCCCGTGGCCACGGCACCGTCGCCAACGCCGAAAATTGCCAGGATGAACGGCAGGGTGAGCAGAATGGCGGCCGGCGGCAGTAGCCAGAAACCCCAGTTGTTGATGCGCGGCAAGGCCATGTCCGGCGCGCCGATCATCAGCGGGATCTGCCAGTTGGCAAAGCCGGTCGCCGCCGGCATCAGCGCGGCGAAAATCATGATCAGCGCGTGCACCCCGATCAACTGATTGAAAAATTCGGGCTGCATCAGCTGCAGACCCGGCTGGAACAGTTCGGCGCGCACGGCAAGAATCATCGCCCCGCCAATGAAGAACATGATCAGCGCGAAGGTCATGTACATCGTGCCGATGTCTTTATGGTTGGTCGTCGTCAGCCAGCGCATGATGCCGCCCTGGTAATGTTCCGCGTGATGACCTTCGCCGTGATGATCGATGGAAGTCACATTGCTCATGGTAATCTCCTGATTCCTTGACATTAGCGCAGGGATTTGACCTGAGCCGGCTGGATCAGATCGCCCTTGGTGTTACCGAAACTGTTGCGTTCGAACGTGATCACCGCGGCCAGGTCGGCGTCGGAGAGCGTCGTCTTGAAAGCTTGCATGGCGGTGCCTTCCTTGCCGTTGAGCACGCGGTCGACGTGGCCGTCCTTGACCAGTTTGCCTTCTGGCGAAAGCAGCGGCGTATTGACCACCTTGCTGCCCGCCAGAGCCGGGAAGACCGGCGGCAGGCCCTGCCCTTCCGGCTGATGGCATGAGGCGCAGTTTTTCTCATACACGGCCTTGCCGGCTGCCATCAGTTCGTCCTTGCTCCAGGTCTTGTCCGAACCCGAAGCGGCGGCGGCCATTTCGGTCTTTTTCTTGTCGACCCAGGCCAGATACTCGTTTTCCGGTACCGCATGCACCACGACCGGCATGAAGCCATGATCCTTGCCGCACAACTCGGCGCACTGTCCGCGATAGATGCCCGGCTCATCGATCTTGACCCAGGTCTCGCGCAGGAAGCCCGGAATGGCGTCGCGCTTGACGCCGAACTGCGGCACCCACCAGGTATGAATGACATCGGTCGAAGTCAGCAGGACGCGCACCTTCTTGCCGACCGGCAAAACGACCGGATTATCAACCTCAAGCAGGTAATGCACACCCTTGGCTTCCTTGTTCGCCACCTGATCACGCGGCGTACTCATCGTGCTGATGTACTTGACGCCTGAATCCGGGTACTCGTATTGCCACTTCCACTGCATACCGGTGACCTTGAGCACCATATCGGCCTTGGTACGCGTATCTTCCATATCCTTGACCGCGTGGTAGGCGGGAATGCCCATCAGCACGTAATCGATGAACAGCAGGATGGCAAAAGGCACCAGCGCCCACAGCCACTGTACGGTACCGGTCGGCCCGGTGAATTTCGCCGGCCGATGACCGACACTCTTGCGGTGCTTGATCATCGAATAAATCATGATGCCAAAGACCACCGTAAATAGAATGGTGATGACGATCATGAAGTGGTTGTGGATTTCCAGCGTATCGCGCGCGATCGGCGTCACCGGCCTGGGAAAATTCCAGCTGTAATCGGCCAGGGCCAGCGCAGGAAGCAGCAGTGCCAGCCAGCCAAGCAATAACCGGCATGCCCGCAGACAGAAACGATGAAGGATGTCCAAATTATCTCCCTGAAAGTTATTTGTCGGGGCTGGGCTAAGCAGCTCCCAGATTTTGAATCAGCTCTGTCGCCAGAGCCCGCTTTTGCTCTTCGGTCAGCAACCTGCCGACTTCCACTTCCTTGCCGTGCGAACGGATCAACAAGCGATGTGCCCGTTGCCCGGGCTGCCTGTCGAATTGCAGGCGCGCCCAGTAGGGTTGAAACTGGTGCCGCTCCACACGCGCACCGCAGCGGCTTTCGATGATCAACTGCCCGGATTCGAGGGTGATACTTTCAAAATCGTCGGCCGACGACGCCGTACGGCTCAGCGCCCACCACAAAAATGTCAGTTCGATGCCGGCGAAGGGCAACACCGGCCAGGCACCGAAAAAGGTGAACGCCAAAGCGATGACCCCGGAAACGGCTGCCGTACCGACGAACAGCCGTTTGCGCCCGGCCTCCGACAAGGAATGATTTGGCCGAGCCACCCACGTCCGTCCTGCGAGCGTTTGTGCAACCACCAAACTCATCCCATTCCTCCAGCCAAACCCGTTCAATTTTTTACGATTAATCGGGGCTGACTTGATGTAGATCAAAATGCCGGGTGACGAAGTGTAACACGAGCGTTAATCAATATTACAAGCCTTCACCCAATAACACGGTAAATACATGAATATCATGAAGGAGATGACAGTGTCCGGCTCGAAGGACGGCATCGACGGTCGCCGGCCATCTATGGCGCTTGTCTGCTGGCAGCGGAACAGCGTTGGCCGACTGGTCAACATCTTTGCTCGACTAAAGCGATCAGAGCGACGGCTCGCCGATCGGTGCTGAGGCGGGTTGACGTTCGAACAGGGCGATCGACTCGACGTGCGAGGTGTGCGGAAACATGTTGATGACGCCGGCGCCGCGCAAGCG
>CAYRXO010000157.1:0-4255 GCA_964428215.1 uncultured Candidatus Accumulibacter sp.
GCCTGCTGCGCGGCCGCTTCATCGATCTGGCCAGCGCGCGCATCGACGTCAAGCTTTCCGCGATGATCATGGAGCGGGTGCTCGGCATGCGCCTGGAAGCGCGACCGGCGTCGGTCGGCTCGTTTTCCTCCAGTCTGCGCTCCTTCGAATCCGTGCGCGATTTCATCGCTTCGGCGACCGTTTCGGCGGTCATCGACTGTCCGTTCGCGCTGGTGTTTCTGCTGGTGATCGCCTGGATTTCGTGGCCACTGGTGCTGATCCCGCTGCTCAGTCTGATCGTCGGCGTGATCTATGCCTATCTGGTACAGCATCGCATGCACGAACTGGCCGAAACGACGTATCGGGCGACGGCCTTGCGCAACGCGGCGCTGATCGAAAGCCTGACCGCACTGGACACCATCAAAACGCAGAATGCCGAAAGCGTCATCCAGAACAAATGGGAACAGACTACCGCCTTTCTTTCGCGCACCAACGTGCAACTGCGCCTGTTGTCGTCGTCGGCCAGCAACGGCGCTTCCGCCATCGCACAGGTGGTCAACGTGGTTCTGGTCATCGCCGGCGTTTATCTGATTCAGGATCGGCAACTGACCATGGGCGGTCTGATCGCGGTGACCATGCTCGGCGGCCGGGCGATCGCGCCTTTGGCGCAGGTAGTGGCGCTGCTGATGCAGTTTCAGAACGCGCAGATGGCCCTGCAGTCGCTCGAAAAGATCATGCAGCAACCGGTCGAACGTCCCGACGCCTCTGCTTTCATCCATCGTCCGCACCTGCGTGGCGAGATCGAATTCCGCAACGTCTCTTTCAGCTACCCGGGCCAGGGCGAAGCCGCTCTGCGTGACGTGACGTTCAGCGTTGCACCGGGCGAGCGGGTGATCGTTCTCGGGCGTACCGGTTCGGGCAAGAGCACACTGCAGAAACTGATGCTCGGTCTCTACCTGCCGAGTGATGGCGTCATCCGCATCGACGGCATTGATCTGCGCCAACTCGACCCGGCGGATTTGCGGCGCAATATCGGCTGCGTCGGACAGGACCCGACGCTGTTTTTCGGCACCCTGCGCGAGAACATCTCCATCGGCGCCCCGTATGCCGACGATACGGCGATCGTCGGCGCGGCCGAAATGGCTGGCTTGGCTGAATTCGTCAATCGGCACCAGAAAGGTTTCGACATGCCCATCGGCGAACGCGGCGAATCGCTGTCCGGCGGCCAACGACAACAGGTCGCCATCGCCCGCGCGCTCCTGCTCGAACCGCCCATCCTGCTTTTCGACGAGCCGACCAGTTCGATGGATTTTTCTACCGAACATGCTTTCAAGGAGCGTCTGAAAGCATTTGCCGCCAACAAGACGGTGATCATCGTCACGCATCGCACCAGCCTGATCGATCTGGCGACCCGCATCCTGGTCGTCGATGAAGGCAAGATCGTCGCCGATGGTCCGCGCGAGCAGGTCATCGCCGCGCTGCAATCCGGGCGCATCGGACGGGGGGCGGCATGAATTCGATTTTCAAACGCCTGATCGGCCTCTGCAAGCGTCTTTGCGCCTGGCTGGAAAGCCTGCGCGGCTGGCTGCAACCCACTTTCGATCGCTGGATCAATCAGACCGCCAAAATCGACCAGGTCGTCGACCGGCAAGGCTTTGTCGCCGACAGCGATTACGCCATTCTGCAGCAGGAGCCGCTACGCGCACGCGTGCTGCTCAAGTCGATCGGCATTGCTGCCGCCCTGTTCCTGATGTGGTCGGCGGTCAGTCAGGTCGACGAAGTCACTCGCGGCGAAGGCAAAGTCATCCCGTCGCGGCAACTGCAGGTACTGCAAAGCCTCGATGGTGGCGTCGTCTCCGAGATTCTCATCCGCGAAGGAGATATCGTCGAACCGGAACAGATTTTGTTGCGCATCGACCAGACCCGTTTCGTTTCCTCGGTACGCGAAAGTCGCGTCCAGTACACCGCGCTGGTTGCCAAGGCGGCACGTCTGCGCGCACTCACTGAAGGCACCCCGTTCAAGTTGCCGGAGGATGTGCTTAAGGAAGACCCGAAAACAGCCGAAGAGGAACGCCGGCTGTACGAATCACGACGCAGCGAACTGGAAACGACCACCTCGATCGCCCGTCAGCAACTATCACAGCGACAGCAGGAACTGGTCGAAATGCGTGCCAAGCATGAGCAGGCGAGCAAAGCGCACGCACTGGCCGCGCAGGAATTGCGCGTCACCAAGCCGCTGATCAATTCCGGTGCCGTTTCGGAAGTCGAACTGCTGCGTCTCGAACGCGACGTCGCCCGCTTCCTGGGCGAACGCGACATGGCGGCGGCGCAAATTTCCCGCCTGCAGGCGGCGATCGGCGAAGCGACACGCAAAGTCGAGGAAGTCGGTCTGGCGTTCCGCAACGAATCCGGCAAGGAACTCGCCGAAACGATGGCCAAATTGAACAGCATCGCCGAAAGCGGCGTCGGTCTGTCCGACAAGGTCAGCCGCTCAGTCTTGCGCTCGCCGGTCAAAGGCACCGTCAAACGCCTGCTGATCAATACCGTCGGCGGGGTCATCCAGCCTGGCAAGGATGTCGTCGAGATCGTACCGCTGGAAGACAATCTGTTGCTCGAAGCGCGCGTGCAGCCGCGAGACATTGCCTTCCTCCACCCGGGGCAGAAGGCGGTGGTCAAATTCACCGCCTACGACTTCTCGATTTACGGCGGTCTCGAAGGCAAACTCGAACACATCGGCGCCGACACCGTGGTCGACGAAAAAGGCAACGCTTTCTACATCGTTCGCGTCCGCACCAATCAGTCGACAATCGGCAACAACCTGCCGGTGATTCCCGGAATGATCGCCGAAGTCGACATCGTCACCGGTGAGAAAAGCGTGCTGTCGTACCTGCTCAAGCCGGTACTGCGCGCCAAGGCGCGCGCCTTCTCCGAACGCTGAACGATGCGCCACGTATTCCTCTCGGTCGACGGACGGCAGCGTGACAACTGGCGCGCAGCCTTCCCGGCATCGACGGCCGGCCGACTGGCGAGTCCACCGTCGGACACCGCGGTGCTCTGGGCCTTATTGCCTGCCGGAGCGAATCCGGCAGCGGTACTCGGCTCCTTGCGCCTGCAATCCTCGTCAGAATCGCTGCTGGTGGCGCTCGCCGACGAACCCGGCGAAGACGCCGCGCTGGCCGCATTGGCCGCCGGCGCCGTCGGATACTGCAACGGTCACGCGGCGCCAGACGTATTGCAGCAGGTGGCGACAGTCGTCGAGAACGGTGGCTTGTGGATCGGTCAGGGACTGATGAAACGCCTGCTCAGCGCCACTTTCGGCCTGCTCGCCAACGACAGGCACAATGTCAGTAACTGGCGCGAAAACCTGACCGCCCGCGAACAGGAAGTCGCACTCGCCGTCGCCGCGGGCGCCAGCAACAAGGAAATCGCCCGTCAGTTCGCCATCACCGAGCGCACCGTCAAATTTCACGTCAGCGCCCTGCTCGACAAACTCGGCGCCCGCGACCGGCTGCAACTGTCGCTGATCATCAACGGCGTACCGCGCAACGCCTGAAAACGACTCGGCAAAAAACCGGCCTACCGTACTTCAGTACAGTAGCGCGGGCAGATTGCGTCGCCTAACTTTAAATCGTCCCCCACTTTGATCCGAGGCAACACCATGGCTGACAAGACCCCCATCGCACGTGTATCCGCCATCCAAGGGCAAGTTTTCGTCAAAGAAGCGAATGGCAGTTTGCGCCCTTTGCATGTCGGTGACACGATCTATGAAGGCGAAGTGATCGTCACCGTCGGCCAACGCAGCCATGTCGATCTGGCCACGCCCGACGGCTTGACGCATGTACTGCGCGGCAACGAAACACTGACCGCCGACGCCGAATCGGTCGCGGCGATCAAAGCCGACGCCACCGATTCCGCCTTGCGGACCGGCGTGACTGACGTCAACCGGGTCATCCAGACCATCAATCAAGGCGGCGACCTCGACGCCTTGCTCGAGGAAACCGCTGCGGGCGCACCCGCTGCCGGAGGCGCGGGCGCTGGAGCGGATGGCGGACCATCGTTCGTTCGCCTGCTGCGCGTTGCAGAAGGGACCGATCCGCTGGCCTTTGAATACGGCACCACACGCAGCACGACGGTCGAGGAAGGAATTGTCGGCACAGGAACGACTCCTGTCGCAGCGGCAACCGTTACTGCCGGTCCAAGTTTGACTGTGAATGTTCCGACGACCAACGACACCACGCCGACGATCAGCGGCACGACCAACGCCGACCCGGGCAGC
>CAYRXO010000157.1:4355-8447 GCA_964428215.1 uncultured Candidatus Accumulibacter sp.
CCGAGGGTCCGTACAGCGTCACCGCCTCGGTCACCGACCCGGCCGGCAACACCGCCACCGCCTCCGACCCGGGCGCCATCGACCTCAGCGCGCCGTCGCTCACCGTCAGCGCGCCGGACGTGACCAACGACACCACGCCGACGATCAGCGGCACGACCAACGCCGACCCGGGCAGCACCGTCACCCTGGTCATCACCCAGGGATCGACGACGCAGACCGTCACCGCCACCGTCCAGCCCGGGGGGACGTACAGCGCCGACGTTCCCGCCGCGCTCGCCGAGGGTCCGTACAGCGTCACCGCCTCGGTCACCGACCCGGCCGGCAACACCGCGCATGCCACCGACCCGGGATCGATCAATACCGCTCCCAATACCTTGAACATTACGGCGAATGGCAACGAGGATCCTTCCGCACCAATCACCATCAGTTTGGCTGCCACGGACGTCGATGGCAGCATTGATCACTACGTTGTTTCCTCCCTACCGGCGAACGGCACTCTATATTCCGACGCAGGAATGACTCATCCGATCACAGCCGGCCAAAGCGTTGCCGGATCGGTTTTCTTCATGCCGAACAGTAATTGGAGCGGCAGCACGTCGTTCAACTACGCCGCAGTCGACAACAATGGCTTGGTCGACTCCACACCCGCAACAGCGAGTGTGGTGGTCGCTCCGGTTGCCGACCAGCCGATTCTGCAAATCGCCATGTCCGATCTGTTTGTCCTGAATCAGGGCAACACGGTCATTTCCACGGGTGCAACCGATCGCGAAATCGTTCCTGGCCCAACGGATTACGAAATTGGCTTCGGCGTATCGCAAACCAATCTCGAAGCCGAACTCGGTGTGGCAAGCGGATATCTCGACAACCGTTTCGATCCTGTCGGCGTCGGCGTGCTCGACCCCGGCTTCGTCGATATTATCGATGGCAAGCTGACAGAGTCGAGCTATGCCATGACTCCGGGAATGACGGTAAATTGGGATTATTCCTTCAAGAATGGTGAGGATTTGAGTTCCGAAATTGCAGACGGCTTCAATGATGTGGTCGTTCTGGTCGTCACCGATCCGCTGGGCAACAAACAGTCGTATCTGGTTGACTCTTCCGAAAGTAAATTTCCACTGCAAATTTCGAACGGCAATTTCAGTTTCACCGCCACTTTGCCTGGCACATATACTTTCGACTGGCTGGTGATGAATTCTCGTGACGGCTACAAGGATTCTTCATTGCTGGTCGACAAGCCACAGTTCCACATGAACAGTGATCCGGCTCATCACTTTGCGGCCCCTGTTTCCCTGGGCATTCTGGCATCACTGACTGACAATGACGGTTCCGAATCATTGGCGGTAAGCATTGCCAACGTTCCTGCCGGGGCTGCTTTCAATACGGGCACGCCCAACGCTGACGGCTCAGTGTGGACGTTCACCACGGCACAACTGACTAATCTCGAACTGCTGCCACCGACAGGATTTTCCGGCAACATCGATTTGCTGGTCACCGCCACGTCTACCGAACTGGCCAACCACGCCACGTCCAGCACCAGTCAACACATCACCATCGCCTTCAGCGAGACGACGAACACTTACACGACCAGCAGTGAATCAGGGCAGTCCATCGTCGGCACTGCCGCCAACGATCTGATCCGCGGCTATGCCGGCAACGACTCCATTGCCGGCGGTAGCGGACACGACATCATTTACGGCGGTGCCGGCAATGACACCCTGTGGGGAGAAGATGGCAACGACAAACTCTATGGCGGCGTAGGCAACGACAGTCTCAGCGGCGCTGCAGGCAACGACAGCCTCTACGGCGGCGCGGGCGGCGACATTCTCGACGGTGGAGCAAACAATGATCTACTGGCGGGTGGTTCCGGTAACGATAACTTGACCGGTGGACTGGGCGCAGACGTCTTCCAGTGGAATCTGGGCGATGCCGGCAGCAGCAGCTCGCCGGCAGTGGATACGATCACCGACTTCTCGGTCGCCTCGCGCGCCGCTGGCGGTGATATCCTCGACCTGCGTGACCTGCTGCAAGGCGAACATTCCTCGTTGAGCAGCACCAATCAGGTGGGCAATCTGAGCAACTATCTGCATTTCACCGTCAGCGGCGATACCACCACCGTACAAATCAGCAGCAACGGCGGATTCTCCAGCGGCTTCAATCCGGCAGCGGTCGACCAGCAGATCGTCCTCTCACATGCCGATCTCAGCGCCGGCGGACTGACCACGGATCAGTTGATCATTCAGGATCTGCTGAGCAAGGGCAAACTGATTACCGATTGAGGATGCCCACAGACCACGTTTTTCGATAGCGTCTGCAAAACTGCCGAAGGATGGGGTGACGCCTGTCAAAAGCCGTCGCCGCCAGCAGCCCGTCGGACTTATGATTACAGTAAAAATGACTTGCACATATATCGGGGCGCGGCTTTGCGCTGCGATTGGCCTGCTCCCGGCTCATCGGCAGGCAGCCGATTTCGTCGATGATCAGCAACCGATAAACGTTGATGGCACGGTACATCACCGCCTTCAACTGGTTCGGCGCATGGGCTGCCGATAAGCTCGGCGGCGGTGATGAAGCGTGTCTTGATGCCGGCTCGCGCGGCCCGATAGCCGAGGGTGATGGCCAGGTGGGTCTTGCCGACGCCGAACGGGCCGACCAGCACCACGTTCTCATGGCGCACGACAAAGCCCAGCCCCGCCAGTTCGTCGAACTGGCTGCGTTTGAGGCTGGCAGCGAAGTCGTCATCGAAGTCCTCCAGGGTCTGGATCGCCGAGAAGCCGACCAGGCGGGGTCAACAGGCTTTGCTTTCTCACCTGGCGTCCGCTCGCCTCCATTTTCAGCAGCGCTTCCAGGAAGTCGCTGTAGGCCGCCTCGTGCCAGTATGCCTTCCGGAGCGCCGCGGCAATGTCCTGGGCGACGAAGGGCAGATTCAACGTCCCGCACAGCGACAGCAGACGCTCGTACGGCAGAATCATGGGACCACCTCGGTCGCCACTTGCTGCCGCACGAGCCGGTGTTCATACACCACGAGCGGGTGTTGGCGCGGTGTGGCAGCCTAGCCGCCTGTCGGGCTTGATGGGTCGAAGCGAAAAAGGTGGGAAACGAGATCAGTTTTTCACGGGTTTCAAGCGAATAGTTGTTCTATTCGCGCCGAGAACCGGGGAAAAATGAGCCGTTTACCCACATTTTGCAGCCGACCTGGTCAAGTCCGACAGGCAGCCAGATCCGTGCGATCAACGCCGCCGGGCTCTCGGCCTGTGGTGCCGCCGACTTCCCCAGGCGAGCCGCCGCGATGTCGCCCCACCACGGCGCCGGGAGCGCCTGCAGAGGGGGACGTTCTTCGCGCAGACCTTCGGCCGGCTTGGTGTGGGTGGTGGCGTGGACGTGCACGTTGGCGATCTCCAGCAGCCAGCGCCGGACCTCGGCATTGGCCGTCACCTCGTCGAGGCGCCGCCCAACCTGTTTGAGCGTAGCCGCCAAGGGCACGCGTCAGGAGCGGCGCAGGTAGCCGTTGAAACACTCGACCTTGCCCTGGGTACGGGCGCGAAAGGGCCGGCACAGCTTGATGACGAAGCCGCAATGCCGGGCGTCGTCGAGAAAGCCGGCGTGATCGCGGTGTCCGCCCGGACCGCCGGCGTCGCGCTCCTGCACGATGGTCTTCATGTTGTCGTCAAGCAGGCGCTTGGCTACCCGCCCAGCGTCGCGAGGGCGCGTTCGTGGCAGGCGATCAGCGTGTCCACTTATTCGACATGGCTCGCCCGGCTGGGCCCGAGGGTGGCGCAAAAGGCGTAGAGCGGGTCGGCACCCTGGCGGAATTCAACCCAGTCCACCTGCATCTGTTCGCCCGGCGCCGTCTCGAAACGTACCACGGGTCCGGCCTGCACCCGCGGGCGCAGACAGGTTATGGGTTCCCTACATGTTCCCTACACAAGCTTTGACGGTGTCTGACGAATTGTTTATACTTTGTAGTCTCATGGCCAAGTAGCTCAGTTGGTAGAGCAGCGGACTGAAAATCCGCGTGTCCGTGGTTCGATTCCGCGCTTGGCCACCAAAATTCAGCGCCCAACTGTTCTCAGTTGGGCGTTTTCATTTGTGTTT
>CAYRXO010000158.1:0-8321 GCA_964428215.1 uncultured Candidatus Accumulibacter sp.
AGAAAATCCCTCAGTGGTCCAGCGTCGTCAAAGGTTTGTGGGACGCCGACCGCTCAGCCGGCATTGACATGCACGTCGTGCTCCTAGGCCCCTCCCCCCTGCTCGTGCAAAAGGGTCTTTCCGAGAGCCTTGCCGGTCGTTACGAGCTGCTTCCCCTGACTCATTGGTCCTTTCTCGAAATGCGGGAAGCCTTCAGTTTCGAGCTGGAGCAATACATCTACTTCGGCGGCTACCCGGGAGCCGCCGACCTGATTTCAGATAAAAGCCGCTGGCGGGCCTACATCCGCGACAGCCTGGCCACTCCCAGTATCGACAAGGATATCCCGCTCCTCAACCGGGTCGACAAACCGGCCTTACTCAAGCAATTGTTTGCCCTCGGCAGTGATCTGTCCGGCCAGATCGTTGCCTACAACCGACTGATTGGCGAGCTTCAGGATGCCGGCAACACCACCACCCTGGCCCGGCATCTGGATCTCCTCGGCGGCGCCGGACTCCTCTCCGGTCTGCAAAAATACTCAGGCAGCAAATTGCGCCAGCGTACCTCACCGCCCAAGCTGCAAGTCCTCAACAATGCTTTGATGAGCGTTGCGGGCAGCTATGACTTTGCCGCTGCTCAGGCCGACCGAACCTACTGGGGCCGGCTGATTGAAAGTGCCGTCGGGGCGCATCTGTGCAATACGGCAAGCGGCAATTGCCAGATTCGCTACTGGCGCGAAGGGAACAGCGAGGTGGATTTTGTCATCGACTACCAGGGCACACTCACTGCCATTGAGGTCAAGGGTATCCTCCGCGCCAACCATGGCGTACCCGACCCGGCGGCATTCCTCGCTGAAGCCAAACGTCGTGGCATCAAGGAACTGCTGGCCAACCCGCAAACCCTGGCGCTTTTGGCCGAAGCCGTTGGGCCCGAGGGCGACTGGCCGGCAACCCGCGGTGCAACCTACGAACTGGCCTGCCGCAAACTGGTGCTCGATCCCAATGCTGCTCATCGTGCTGCGACGCGTACCCATGCCGTTGCGCCTGACCAGTTGATCGACGCCGCCGCCACCCTCTGCGCCGTGCTCCTGCTCGCCAATCAGGAGAGTGTGGCCCTCGATCTTGCCGCCGCAGGGGAAGGCTGGCCCTTAATTGCCGACCTCGGCCTGAAGAATTCCGCCAACTGGCAAGCCGCCCTGGCAACCCGTTTGTTTTTCTCGGATGAAGACCGACGCCGGCCTATCCATCGCAGCGTTGCCGAATATCTGGCAGCGCGTCATCTGGCCCACAAAATCGACCGGGAAGGATTGTCTTTGCGCCGCGTCCTCGCCCTCCTCAACGCCAGCGATGGCGGCGTGGTGAGCGATCTGCGAGGTGTCCATGCCTGGCTGGCCGCCCATTGCCGTACGGCGCGGACGACGCTCATCGACGGCGATCCGCTCGGCGTAGTGCTCTACGGCGACGCCCAGTCATTTACACCCGACCAGAAACTGCGCGTCCTGGAGGCCCTCCGTCGGGAGGCGCTGCGCTTCCCCTGGTTCCGGCATGGCCACTGGTTCAGCCACCCGTTCGGCGCGCTCGCCTCGCCGGACATGAAAGAGGCGTTCTCCACTCGGCTGCGGGCCGATCGGCGCGACCGCGGCAGCCAGGCCTTCCTCGACTGCATTCTCGAAGCCCTGGTGCACGGCCAAAACATTGGCATCGACCCGGCACTGCTCGTCAATATCGCGCGCGACAACAGCTATTTCGACCGCGTCCGCACTTCGGCCCTGCAGGCGCTGTTCCGGCAGAATCCCGCCGATCCGAGGGCCGCACTCGCCTTGCTGGATGACATTGTCGCCGGTACAGTCGAAGACGGTTCCGACCAGTTGCTGGGCATTCTGTTGTCCGAGCTTTACCCGCAACACCTCTCAACCGACCGTCTGGCTGCTGCCCTTCATCCGCAGAAGGACCAGTTGCTAACCGGCATGTATTCGTACTTTTCGGAGTACACAGTATTCGACCGTATCCCGGAGGCAGAATTGCCCCTGCTGCTGGAGGCCATCTTTGTCAGATCTGAACGGCCCGTACCCGACTACGATCAATTTCACCTGAAGCGCTTCCTGGGCCGGCTATTGGCCAATACTGTCGAGTCCCAAGGCGATCAGGTAAGTACTGCCCGGCTATACGGATGGCTCGGCCTAGGCCTCGACGAACACGACTCACCTTGCTTGGAAGGGGAGCAACTGGCACGGGTGGCCGCGTGGCTCAGCACCCACCCTGGACATTATGCGCCCTGGCGCGGGACGACCAGTACGCCGTGGCCCGTCTATGCTTGCCGGGGTTGCTGACCGGGTTTCCCCTGCGCCCGAAAAAAACCACTCTGGGCAATCTCGAGCCGGCCAATCATGCCGATCTGGCGGCACTGTTCGTTGACCATCTCGAAGCCGTGGGCAAGCACATTCGCCAAGGTGATACGAACACCTATCGCCGTTTCTGGAATGGCGATCAGCCAGCCCTTGAAAACGACTGTCGCGACGCGCTTCTCGACCTGTTACGTCTCCGACTCGCGGGGCTCAGCATCGAACTCCAGAAAGAGGGTTATTTCAACGAGGACAAACGGGCTGACATCCGTATCTCGATCAATGCCGGTCAGATGATCGTTCCCGTCGAAATCAAGAAGGATGGGCACGAGAATCTCTGGTTCGCCCAGTATCAGCAACTCGGTCGCTACGCTGCCGATCCGGCGGCAGACGGATACGGTATCTATCTGATCTTGTGGTTCGGCGGCAAAAGCATGCGCAAGCCACCCAGTGGTCCAAGCCCGATCAACGCCGTCGACTTGCAAACCGCCCTCGTCGGTACGTTGGCGTGGTTATTAGATAGATTCAAGGTTGTGAGGACTGGATGATCAACCGGGATGTAACACAATGAAAATCGCAGCGGATTGGCGGCGAAGATCGACTTCCAACCGGGGGTGAGCGCATCGGTGCGTTCTGTCGGGTGCTCTCCGCGGCGTTGCACTTCGGGGCAGCAGACTCCGCTGCTGGATTCCTTTTCGACGACAGTGCAAAATCAGTGCCGTCGACCGATGACTGCACCTTTCCTGTCGTTGCGCTGGTAATATCTTCTTTATCCGTCATACGACAATATCCGGGACCGGCTTTGACATGCGCATTTCAATTCTTAGCTTGAATGGTGTGCCGCTTGCCCATGCCAGGTATTATGACTTCGAGACGGCGGGCGGCGGTATCGGTCGCGAAGACGGTAACGAGCTGGTCTTGCCGGATGAGAAACGGCACATCTCGCGTCTGCAGGCGCGCGTGCTGTGCATCGGCGGACAGTTTTTTCTCGAGGATCGGGGAGCCAATCCTTCGTCGGTGAATGATCGGCCAGTGGGGCAGGGCAATCGGGTGCCATTGTCCGCAGGCGACCGCATCGCCATCGGGGGATACCTGCTGCAGGTCGATTATGAGCCGGCGCCCCAGCGCGTCAGCACGCCGGCCAGGGTGACACCGACGTCAGACCCGCTCGGCTTGTCGCATGGCGGCGCTGCCTCGTGGTCGGATAACGATCCGTTTGCCCCTCAGCCGGCCGGGGGACGGGTTGCTGTCGCTGAACCGCTTCACGCCGCATCCTCGTCTTCATTTTCCAGTGATGACCCGTTTGCGGTGTTCAAGGTGGCTTCGCCTGCCAGCCAGGATCTGCCTGGCTCAGCCGGACCGCTCGCGCCAGCGCGGTCGCCAGCCACACCATCTTTCGATCCGCTCGGCCTGGGTCTGGAACGCAACGAGCCTTCGGTAGACGAATTGTTCGGCAGCTTGCATTCCGGTGGCACCGATCCCTTTGCCGGCACGCCTTTGAGCGATACGCCTTCGGCGACGACCAACGGTTCCCCGGCGGAAGTGAATCCTTTGGCCCTGTTTGGCAAGTCGCCATCGCCGCCGCTCCGGGTGGACCCGCAGCGGGACGATGCGCCGCTTCTGCATCAGGCTTTCCAGCCGCCAACACCGCAAGCGCCAGCGTCGAGCAGCGAAATGGTCCTTTCCTGGGATCTGCCGTCGGTGCCGCAGAAAGCGGCCGCCCGAATTCCCGTTTCGGCGACGCAGGCAGCCGATTCGTCGCTGACGGAGATCGTTTCGTCAGCCTCTGTCGGCAAGATCGTCGACCAGCCACCTGTTGCTACCGATTCCGCCATCTCCGTTCAGCACTTGCGTCCGACTGCGCTGCCGAAGTCCGTGCCAGCCGTGCCAGCGACACCGGCCATCTCCTCGGAGGCAGCGCAAGATTTGTTGTCGGCTTTTCAGCGCGGTCTCGGTGTGCCGATCAATCCTCCGGCCGGCATGACTCCGGCTTTGCTCGAGCGCATCGGTAGCGTTCTGCGGCAGGCAACGCAAGGCACCGTCGATTTGCTGGCCGCGCGGGAGCTGACCAAGCGCGAGGTCCACGCCGAGCAGACGACCCTCTTCGACAAGCGGACCAATCCGCTGAAGATCTCGCCCGATGTGGACTTCGTTCTGCTGCAACTGTTGACTCCGCAAGGACGTTTCATGCCGCCCGAGGAAGCGATGCGTGATGTTTATAACGATTTGCGGGCACACCAGTTCGGCGTGATGGCCGGCATGCGGGCCGCGCTTGACGGGGTGCTGAAGCGCTTCGAGCCAAAGGTGCTCGAGGAGCGGGTCGTGTCGCGTCACGTTTTCGACAATTTGTTGCCCGGCAGCCGAAAAGCGCGCTTATGGGATTTGTTCGAGCAGATGTACGGAGAAATCTCCCGTGAAGCGGAAGACGATTTTCATGCCCTGTTCGGTCGGGAATTCCTGCGCGCTTACGAAGATCAGGTGGAGCGCTTGCAAAAGGAGCGCGCTGCAGAGCGTTGATTGCCGCCTGCGATGGCCATGAACATGTCACCTGACTTTGCCGTATCACGTTCCCGGACAGTGCGTTGTCTTCGCTGCCCGGACCGTTTGTCAATCGACAGTGCGCCGGTGAAGCGGGCGCCGCTCGGCAATCGGGACGTCAGTCGCAAGCGAGCAAACGACCACTTCCATTCAGCAGGCTGGCAAGAGCGGGCGCCGCGGGCAACTCCACTTCCGGATTGCCGCGCTGATCCATTCATCAACTCAGAGTCGTGCTGTTTGCCAGCCATCGGGTGAGGCGTTCATGCTGGAAATGCAGACCAGTTATGTTACCGAGCGGGGAGGCCGCGACCGCAACGAAGACGCGTGCGGATACTGGACATCGGAAGGATGTGCGTGCTGGGTGGTTTCGGATGGCGCGGGCGGACATGGCAGCGGTGACATCGCTTCGCGGCTGGTAGTAAGCACGATACTGCGCAGCTTTGCCGCCAGACCGTCGGTTAGCCCCGATATGGCGGCGAATTTGCTTCGCCAGGCACACGATACTCTGATCAAGGAAAAATCCGGCAGCCTGACGACCGATGACATGCACGCGACCGCAGTGCTGCTGTTGATCGACCCCAGGGGGCCATGGGCCGTCTGGGGACATGCGGGCGATACGCGTCTATATCTTTTCCGCCGCGGACAGTTGCTCTGCCAAACGCGCGACCACAGCTTGATTCAGGACATGATCGACGCCGGCTATGGTAACGCGGCGATGATCCGCAGCCATCCGCAGCGCAGCCTGCTGACCTCGGCCCTCGGTTCGGCGGATGATCTGGTCTTGTCCGTGTCCTCGGAACCGCTATCCTTGAAGGATGGTGACGTTTTTCTGATCTGCACCGATGGCTGGTGGGAATCCGTCGACGAGGAAAACATGCAAGATTTGCTGAAAAAGCAACCCGGTGGCGACGCTTGGCTGGAAGGTATGCGACAGTTGATCGTGACGCGTGCCAGCGACTCGACCGACAACTACACCGCCGTATGTGTCAGAATCAACGGCAGCGTTGCCGATGATGAAACCACGGTCATCATTCCTGCCTAGCAGCCTGACGGACTTGAACAGGTTGGCGGCAATAAGTGGAACAATGGCTCCCATTTCCCCGCTTTTCGTTGCCAGAAGTGCGACTATTGGCTGGCAATGGGTGTAATCAGACCTCGCTTCCCACGCTTTTCGCAGCTACCCGTCCGGACCGACAGGCTTTAAGGCCTCTGATTGCCAGTTAATTGTGGGGAATCCGCTCATGAAATGCACCAATATCACCCTTTGCTTGCTGTCGCTGGCTGTTGCCGGCTGTGCCAACGTTGATCAAAAGACACAAAGCGCCGGCATCGGCGCTGCGGTCGGCTGTGCCGCTGGTGCGGTGTTTGCCAAGCTGACCAAGAATGACCCCACAACCGCCTGCGTCGCCGGTGCAGTCGTCGGCGGGCTGGTTGGCTACCAGCGGGCACGCAGCGCCGAGATCGAAGAAGCACGGGTCACCACCGAGGAGGCGGTTCGCGTCAGTGGTGGCAAGGCGTCGCCAGTGCGCACCGAGAATGTCAGGGTCACCGACAAGCAAACCGGCAAGACCGATACGGTGCGCGCTTTCAAGTCGGTTTCAGTGGATATTCCGCTCAGTCAGCTGAATACGCCCGACGGTGAGGAGTCGATGCGCAAGCTGAACGACTACGCGCGCAAGATGGCGCGCGAGCGGGCCGAAACGATCCAGATGACCATCGCCACAACTCGCTCCAGGAGCAGCAAGGCGACGCCGGTCAGTGCTCAGGAGTTGAGTGAAAATGTCGGCGAAGGGATGGTGGTGCGCCGGGTGGTGACCGACAGCGCGATTCCGCCCAACGTTCAGCGGGTCAATATCGAAGCCAAAAACCCGGCACGGATTTCGGTCTGAGCGCGTAGATTCGCTGTCGTCAGCGGGAACAGGTCAGAAGCGTGCCTTCCTGCTGACGGAAGGGAAAGGTTGCCTTCAACGCCAGTGAGCGACTTTCACATTGAAGGGTTTGTGTTCAGGCGCGGCGTGCACCGACCACGCCGGCGACGCCGTGCAGCAGCAGTAGAGTGCGGTTGAGCTGCGCGCTGTTGCCGACTTCGGCAGTGAACACCATATTGGCTTGCACACCGTGTGATTGCGAGTTGGAGGCGATGACATTGATCCGCTCGCGCGCGAAGATGTCGGTCACGTCGCGCAGCAGCCCTTTCCGGTCATAGGCGTCGACGATGATGTCGACCGCGAAAACGCCGCCGGCTTCATCGCCCCAACTGGTCTCAATCACCCGCTCGGGAAACAGCGCGCGCAGATTGCCGAAATTGCTGCAATCGGCGCGATGCACCGAAACGCCGCGGCCACGGGTGACGAAACCGACGATCGAATCGGGCGGCACCGGTTTGCAACAACCGGCCATCTGCGTCAGCAAACGACCGACGCCGACGATGAGCACGCCTTTTTCTGCCACTTCGCTCGCTGGCCGCAAACGGCGCGGCGGCATCTCACCGATCACCCGTTCATCCACCGGCATTTCGCTGCCGCGCACCGCCACCTGCAGTTGTCGCAGGTTCAGTCGCGCGCGCGCGACGTCGATGAACAGATCGTCACTGCTGGCGAAGCCCATTTTCGTCGCCAGTTCGTCGAGATTGACGCCGGTCTGCCCCATGCGCTGCAATTCACGGCTGACGATCGCCCGCCCTTCGGCCAGGGTATCTTCCAGCGCCAGATTGGCGAACCACTGCCGGACCTTCGCGCGCGCGCGATGCGTGCAGAGATAGCCGAGTGCCGGATTGAGCCAGTCGCGCGATGGACCGCCCTGTTTGGCGAGCAGAATTTCGATGCGCTGACCGGTAGCCAAGGGGGTATTCAACGGCACCAGCGCGCCATCGACCTTCGCGCCGCGGCAACGATGGCCGATGTCGGTATGCACACGGTAGGCGAAATCGACCGGTGTCGCGCCGCGCGCCAGATCGACGACGCGTCCCTGCGGAGTCAGCACATAGACCGTTTCGTCGAACGCCGCCTGCTTGTAGTGCTTGACCCAGTCCGAGGCGTCGGCCACTTCTTCGCGCCAGGCAAGCAACTGCCGTAACCAGGCGATTTTCTCGTCGTAGCGGTCTTCCGGCGTCGCGCCGCTGCCTTCCTTGTAACGCCAGTGCGCGGCGACGCCCAGTTCGGCATGGCGATGCATTTCGTGGGTGCGAATCTGCACTTCCAGCGCGCGACCGTCCGGACAGTGCACCGCGGTGTGCAGCGAACGGTAATCGTTGCCTTTCGGGTTGGAGATGTAGTCGTCGAATTCCTTGGGAATCGGCGACCATAGATGATGGACGATGCCCAGCGTGGAGTAGCAATCCTTTTCTTCATCGACGACCACGCGTAGCGCGCGCAGATCGTAGACCTCCGAGAAATCGACGCCTTTTTTGCGCATCTTGTTCCAGATGCTGTAGATGTGTTTCGGGCGGCCATAAACTTCAGCATG
>CAYRXO010000159.1:0-8201 GCA_964428215.1 uncultured Candidatus Accumulibacter sp.
TTCACCTTCTTCATGGGGCTGATGCTCTCGCGCATTCTGCAGGTGGCGCTCGGCTTCAGTAACGGCGGCTCGCTGATTGCCATGGCGGCGGGCGGCACCGGCGTGATTCTTTTCTCGCTGGCCGGTGTGGCGACGGTCACCAGGAAGGATTTCGGCTTTATCGGCAAATTCCTCTTCGCCGGCATGATCGTCGTTCTGCTGGCGGCACTGGCCAATGTCTTCTTCCAGATTCCGGCGTTGTCGCTGACCATCTCGGCGGTGGCGGTGCTGGTTTTCTCAGCGTACATCCTGTACGACATCAGCCGCATCGTCACCGGTGGGGAAGACAACTACATTTCGGCAACACTGGCTGTCTATCTCGACATCTACAACGTTTTCGTCAGCTTGCTGAATTTGTTGATGGCTTTCAGCGGCGATCGCGACTGATCGGCTGCCGGTAAACAGGCTCGGGCATGAAAAAGGCGGCTTTGGCCGCCTTTTTCGGTTGGGGAATCGCCAGACGACGCACGGTGGGCAACTGGCGAAACATGGCTATTATTTTAATTAGGATCAATACGTTCAAACAAAGCCCGACAGATCCCAAGGTACGTTTTTTAAATTGGTCGTCCATGCAGAAAAAGTAACGACTCTTGCTCCGGGAGATTTCCCTTGTGCCTCGGGGAGTCGGGGCTGGCGGGCGTAGGAGGACTGGCGCTGAAAACCCTGGAGAAGTCCAAATGCCAACCAAGAGCCTGCCAATCTTCGAATAGCCCGACTCCTGCTCTCCCCGGCAGGCCGTATAATCGTTGCTTCTCCGTCCCGTATTTGCTTCCGCGTGTCCGACCGATTCGCCGTCCTGGCGCAATATCTGCTTCCAAAACAGGCGCTCACCACCCTGGCCGGACGCTTCGCCGATCATCCCGGTGGCGCGCTGACCACCTGGATCATCCGCCGCTTCATCAAGCGCTATGGGGTCGAGATGCACGAAGCCGCCAACGACGATCCGGCGGCGTATATCACTTTCAACGATTTTTTCACGCGCGCCTTGCGTGTCGACGCCCGGCCGCTGGCCAATACCGATTTCGTCTGCCCGGTGGACGGCGCGATCAGCCAGTTCGGGCGCATCGAGCGCGATCAAATCTTTCAGGCCAAGGGCCACCGGTACAGCACGCAGGCGCTGCTCGGCGGCGACCGGCAACTGGCCAGCCGTTTCGACGACGGCGAATTCGCCACCCTCTACCTCAGTCCGCGCGACTACCATCGCATCCACATGCCGGCCGACGGGCGGCTGACGCGCATGATTCACGTTCCGGGTGATCTGTTTTCGGTCAACCCGGCGACGGCGCGCGGCGTTCCCGGCCTCTTCGCGCGTAACGAGCGCGTCGTTTGTGTTTTTCAGAACGACGAGAGCCTTTTCGTGCTGGTGCTGGTCGGCGCGACGATCGTCGGCAGCATGGCAACGGTCTGGCACGGCGTCGTCAATCCGCCACGGAGCGGTCAATTGCGCGAGTGGCGTTACGACGCGCAGCCGATCGTCTTGCGCAAAGGTCAGGAAATGGGCCGTTTTCTGCTCGGTTCGACAGTGGTGATGCTCTTTTGCAAGCAGACCCTGCGTTTCAACGCCCGCTGGCAGCCGGCGGGCGCGGTGCGCATGGGCGAACCGATGGCCGATCGTATCGGCTGATTTGCGGCGCGCTGTCGGCCGGATCGACTCGTTGCAATGACTGGCTTCAAGCGCTCAGGCGGCGCCAGATCAGCCACGGCAGGCGCAGCAGAAAACCGAGGAACAGGCGGGTGTGCATCCAGGTGAGCAGGGCGTTGTCGCGCAGGTAGCGGAAGTGCGACACGCCGCCTTCGTCGGCACGCAGATAGCGTACCGGCGCGTCGCGATTGACTGGGTTGACGCCGGCCCAGCACAAGCGGACCACTGCTTCCGGGTCGAAATCGAAACGGCGCATCCAGCGGCTGCGTTGCATGATCCGGTGCAGCGGCGCGATCGGATAGACGCGAAAGCCGTACAACGAATCGCCGATGCCCATCCACAGCGTTTCGAGGTTGGCCCAGGCATTCGAAACCTTGCGGCCGTTGACGCGCAAGGCGGGTGCGTTGGCGGCGAAGACCGGTTTGCCGAGAATCATCGCCTGTGGCTCGGCTTGCGAGGCGGCCATGAACGCCGGGATCAGTCCCGCCGGATGTTGGCCGTCGGAATCCATGGTCAAGGCATGTGTGAATCCGCTTTCCTGTGCCGCGCTGATGCCGGCGAGCACGGCGGCGCCTTTGCCCTGGTTCTCGGGCAGGACGATGACTCGCAAGCCGTCGTCCGCGACGGCCAAGGCTTGCAATTGCTCTTCGCTGCCGTCGCGACTGCCGTCGACGACCACCCATACCGGCGTCCATTGCGCGCGCGCGGCGCACACCGTCTCGATGACCTGCGGGCCGGGGTTGTAGCTGGGAATGAGCACCAGATGCGTGCTGGAAGCAGGAGGCATGGCGGCGGTCAGCGTGTGTGGCCCGAATCGTACCGGCGGGGACCGGAAGGATCGTCGGCGGTCGCACTGGCCAGTTCGCTGCGCAGATAGGTTTCCAGTTCGGCGGTGAATGCCGACACGTTCTGCGGCGGGTTGAAGCGCCGTCCGAGGCGCACGCGGCAAATCAATGGCAATGCAGGTCGCCGGAACAGCGGCCAGTGCTTGCCGAGATAGGGCGTTGAATACTCGATTAGCAGCGTCTGCACCGCTGCCTTGCTGCGCCGGGCGAGCAGGGCGGTGCTTTGCTGGCAGGCTTGGAGCGGAAAATCGCGCGTGCGCGTGCCTTCGGGAAAAATCAGCAGCCGGGCGCCCGCGGCAAGCTCTTCGCCGGCATCGAGAAACATCGCCAACGGCGGGTCGTTACGGATGAAGCGCGCCAAGCGAGCTGCCGCGCCGAGCAGCGGGTTGTCCATCAGCGCCGTTTTCATCACGCAGACGGTGTTCGGCACGCGAGAAAGAATGAGTACCGCGTCGAGCAGGGAAGGGTGGTTGGCGACGAGAATCAGCGGTCCGTCGTCGTGCAGACGGTCGAGTTCGCGCAGGTCGAAACGACAGGCACAGAAGACGCCAAGAAAGCCCAGATAGCCGCGAAAAGCGACGCGGACCACCGTTCGACCGAGCCATCGCCCAGCGCGATGCGGCAACAGGCGGTCGGCAACCATCGCCAGCGGCAGCCAGATCAGGCAGGCCAGCGCGAAGGTACCGAGTCCGAGAACCATGGCGACGCTTTCATACGTCGACCACAGCGAAGTGGCGCGCGTGTCTTCAGTCATCGACCCGCACACGTGTCGCCAAATGGCCGAATATCCAGCTCACCAGTTGCCCTGCATGTCGATAAAACGGGCGCCGAACAGCTTTTCGTGGCGCTGGAAGGCGTCTATCAGAAGAGGTCGATGCGCTTTGGGAGCGTCGCCAGATGGTGCACGCCGACGTAAGCGAAGCGGGTCGCCGCCGCGTATTGCGGGACGACCGGATAGTAATGGGTGTGCTGGCGCCGATTAGTGAACAGGGGTGTGGCCAGCAGACCGAGGTTCCAACCGGGCTGCACCGGCAGATCGGTGAAATCCTTGCGGCCACGGTTGAACAGGCTGTCGCGCACACCATGCCGGTCGGCCTTCGGAAAATTGCCGCGAGAGATGAAGTCAGGTGCCCGCAGCAGAAAATCGGTACGCATCTCGGATGCGCGCGGTCAGCCGTAAGGCAAGGAACGCTGATGCCGGCGAAGTCGCCGCTTTCGCAATCGGCGCCGGTTTGCCAGAGTTCCCGGAACTGAGCGCGCGAACTGTTCACGCGCGGCGCGGTGACGGCCTGCATTGGCCAGGAACGGGCGATGACGGCGTACGGGTTCTTGCCGAGTATCTGGCCCGCTGGCGGCAGGTCGGCCGACGACGCCGGATCGACGGTCAGCAGGGCCAACGTCATTGACTCGAACTCGGCAGACCGTTGTCCACCGGACGAATGTTGATCTGCTGCCGTTTGAAGGCCATCAGCGCACGCCGCGGCTGGATCAGATTGGCGAAGTAATCGCGCAATTGGCAGATCCGGATCGAGTGCCAGATCGGCGTTAGATCGTGAATGTCCGTCGATTCCTGCCTGCGCATTGCGGCTTCCTTGGCGATTCAGGGAACGGTGGGCGTTGGTTGGTCGGGTTGCTCAGATGTTTTCTGTGACGCTCTCTGCGGGGGCGGCGACGTGACCGGGTACGGTGAGCGCCGCTGGCCGTGGCTGCCGCGGCGGGCGGACGAATTCCGCTTTGGCGTGTTCGCGCCGCGCTCTGTCGGCGCTGAAATGGCGTGTGGGGACGATCGTCTCCGGCTGATGCTTTAGCGCATGCCACAAGCCCCAGGGATGTTGCCATAAGCGCCTGAGAAAGCGTCAATGGTAGCGCATGTGCTTGCAGGTATGCTGTACCGAATTGGTTTTTACACACATTACCTCCCGGTAGGTGTTGCACTTCATATTTAAGGAAGCACTGATTTAATCGACCAGTGGGATTTCTGCAGAAATGAAATCAATTGGTTGCGTGGTAGATCGAAGTGAGAGAGCGATTAAATCAGCGCTTCCTTAAGGTCGCCACAACTATTCGCTTGAAACCCGTGAAAAACTGATCTCGTTTCCCACATTTTTCGCTTCGACCCATCAAGTCCGACAGGCTGCCAGAACAGTTCGACATTGGCGGCTGTCTGCCCGTGATCGGCGGGATGGTCCGCCTGATTGAGTACGCATGAAGTATTAATTCAAAATTGACTTAATACAAATTTGAATATATTCTCTTCTGCATTGATCGATGGGAGAGTGCAAATGCCAATCAGACTGGGTAACAAAGCCGACGGCGACGATTTTTTCGATCGCGTCAGCGAGCGCGACGATTTGTGGCGCATTCTTGAAGCAAATCACGTGGTGCTCAGCGGCGCACGGCGACTCGGCAAGACCTCGCTGCTGCAGCGCCTGGCCGACGAAGCGTCGGGCAAGGGCTTGCTCGCCGTTCTCGTCGACGTCGAAGGGATCAACAACCCGGCGTCGTTCTTCGACGCCATCGACAAGGCCTTGCCGGACGAAAGCATTCGCGCGCACCTGCGAGCGATGGCTGACCGCGTCGGCGATTGGTTGGCGCGGCTGAAGAAAGTGGAAGTGAAAATTCCGGGCGGCGTTGGCGGAGGTGTCGAGTTGCAGCCCTTGCCCGCGCCGCCCTGGCGTAACACGGCGCAAGCGGTGCAGCAGCGCCTGTCACCGACGCCGGTGCTGCTGCTGATCGACGAAGTATCGGTCTTCCTCAAGAAATTGCTCGACCGTGACGCCGCGGAAGCAGAGAGCCTGTTGGCCGGCTTGCGTACCTGGCGGCAGCAGTCCGGGCTGGCCTGCCGCTTTCTCTTTTCCGGCTCGATCGGGCTCAATGCCTTGCTGGCGCGCTACCGCCTGACGACCTATTTCAACGATTGCCACGATTTCCGGCTCGGGCCGTTCAAACGTCCGGCGGCGTTGGCGATGCTCGGCGAACAGGCGCAGCGGGAAAACTGGGCGGCGAGCGAGGACGTGCTGGCGCATCTCTGCCAGCGCACCGGCTGGCTGTCGCCCTACTACCTCAACCTGTTGCTCAACGCCAGCTGCGAAGCGGCGCGCGACCGCGGCGAAGAAACCGGCAGCAGTGAACGGCGGCTGCAGTTCAGCGACGTCGATGATGCCTACGACCGGCTGTTGGCGACGCGCTCGCGCTTCATCCACTGGCGGCAGCGGCTCGAACGCGATCTCGACGAACCGCAGCGCAGCTTCACCCTGGCGATCCTGGCAGCGGTCGCCCGTGCCGACGACGGAGTGACCCGCCGGCAACTGCTGGCGCGGCTGACGCGCCTCGAAGCGGACGCCGATCAACGCGCCGACCGTCTCGAGCAGGCGCTGCTGCTGCTCGACGAGGACGGTTACCTCGACATCAACAGCGAACGCATTCGTTTTCTGTCGTTCCTGCTGCGCGATTACTGGCGGCGCAACCATGAGCGCTGAACGTTCGCTTGGCAGCGTGCGCCAAGCACTGGCACTGGTCAATACGCCGCTTGGCGCGACCGTCAAATACAACCCGCATCTGTGGGGCGACGACGAATTGCGCGCCATCTTCGTCGTCCGCCAGCCGGAACTGGCGGCGCTGCTCGACGCCGTGCGCCGCATACCGGCGAAATCGGTGCCGCAACACCGGCTGATCGTCGGCCAGCGCGGCATGGGCAAGACGACGCTGCTGCGCCGGCTGGCGCTGGCGATACGCGACGACGCCGAGTTGTCGCGCGACTGGCTGGCGCTGACCTTTCCCGAAGAACAATACACTGTGTCGACGCTCGGCGAATTGTGGCGCAACGTGCTCGATGCGCTGGCCGACGCGCTCGAAGACGGCGGCGCGCCGGCAGCGGAACTGGCGGCGCTCGACAAGACGATCGCCGACATCGACGATCTGCCGCTCGCCCAGCGCGAAGACGCCGCGTTGGCGTTACTTACCGACTGGATCGCCCGCCAGCAGCGGCGCGTCGTCCTGCTCATCGATTCCAGCGATCTGCTCTTCGCCACCCTGGCCGGCAACAGCAAGGCGCAGGTCGACGGCCGTGGCCTGCGCGTTGGCGACGCCGACGCGACGCCGCTCTGGCGGTTGCGCAAGACGCTGACCCACCAGCCGGGACTGTTCTGGATCGGCGCCAGTTACCAGGCGCTGGAAGCCGAGCACGCCTACCACGCCGCCTTTCACGACTTCTTCCAACTCGTCGAACTGCGGCCGCTGAACAGCGAACAGATGCGCCAGGCGCTACTCGCGCTGGCGCGCACCTTCGGCTTCGACGGCCAGCAGGGCGACGCCGCGGCGGCGGCGATGGCGCAACGGCTCGACGCGCGGCCGGAGCGTCTGCAGGCCTTGCGCACGATGACCGGCGGCAACCCGCGCACGACGGTGATCCTCTTCGACCTCTTTGCCGCCAACGCCGACGGCAACGTACACAGCGACCTGCGCGGCCTGCTCGACCTGATGACGCCGCTGTACAAGGCGCGCATGGAAGCGCTGGCCGACCAGCCGCGCAAACTGCTGGCGCACCTGATGGAAGCCTGGGCGCCGCAGACCGCCGGTGAACTCGCCGCTGTGGCCGGCCTGCCGGTGACCACCGTCAGCGGCCAGCTCAGCCGGCTGGAAAGCGACGGGCTGATCGAAAAAGTCCGCCTGCCCGGCCGGCGGCGCAACGGTTACCAGGCTGGCGAGCGCTTCTTCAACGTCTGGTACCTGATGCGCCTCGCCTCGCGCCGGCTGCGCCAGCGGCTGACCTGGCTGATCGAATTCATGCGCCTGTGGTTCTCGACCCCCGAACGGCTCGGGTTGGCGCAGGCGCGTGCCGAACGTCATTGGCACGGTCAGATCAATGACGACGCCAGCCTCGAATACTCGCGCGCACTGGCCGGCACCCTGCCCGCCGAGCATGCGCAACGCTGCCGCCTCGAGTGGTCGGTATTCACCGCCGCAAGACAGAATGCCCGCGCGGCGCTGGGCGAACTGTTCGACCTCGACGGTACGGAGCGCGAATTCGCCACTGCCGACGACTATCTGCAGCGCTTCGCCGCGCTCGATGCCGGGTTGCAGCGCTGCCCGCAGTTTGGGGCTGAAGAGATGGCGGCGTGGGTGGAGGCGGTGAAAGGGGCGTTGAGCTTGTCGCTGGCGGTGAAAGAAAGCATCGCCGACGCGGCGCCGAACTTGAGCCGCTTCCAGGTCGATGCACTACGAAAGTTCTTTGCCGACGAATTCAGCGAGTGTCATGCACATTTCCCGGTCGCGGCGCTTGCTGTTGTCCGTCGGGCGACCCTCGACGGGCAGTTCTTCCCCGATTGTCCGGACGCCAAGCTGTCGTACACGCAACTGCAAGCGGCATTTGGCGACAACCCGGCGGCGTATTTGTTTGGGTTGGCTCTGTTCTCAAACAGGCATTCCGATACCTGGGTCGAAAAAGCGTATCGGCGGGCGATCGAACTCAACGCCACGCTTGCCTGGCCCTGGAACAGCCTCGGCAACCTGCTGGCGAATTACCTGCAGCGCTACGCCGAAGCGGAAGCGGCGTACCGGCGGGCGATCGAACTCGACGCCACGCTTGCCTGGCCCTGGAACAACCTCGGCAACCTGCTGGCGAATCACCTGCAGCGCTACACCGAAGCCGAAGCGGCGTACCGGCGGGCGATCGA
>CAYRXO010000160.1:0-8193 GCA_964428215.1 uncultured Candidatus Accumulibacter sp.
AGCGCGCAGCGCGGAGGGAACCCAAAGCGCAGCTTTGGGCGGTCGGCTGGAACGAAGGGTTAGGCTTGAGGAAATCTGACTGGTTCTGGGCCACGATTTTTTGCTCTAACAACGACGGTATGAGCCAGTTTGTCATGCCAGCCTTGTTTTCTGCTATCCAAACCGACCCATAGCAACCCAAGCCCTAGCGGAATAACCGAAACAAAGTATCCCAAATATCGTCCAATGCTTTGACCGATGGAAAGGTTTTTTCCTGATTCAGCATCTAAAACACGTAACGATAAAACCGCCTTTCCTGGTGTCGCTTGTTTCTGCGTCCAAAACCAAATCACAGCAACAGACGGAAATACCCAAGAAATAAGAAAGTCAGCAGGGCCGACGATCATTTTATTTGAGTCAAGATATTTCCAACCATAAATAGAAACCAAAAGCGGAAGTGTTATCACCATGATTATTAATGTGTCGATTATTGCGGCACATACTCTTATCCAAAAACCCGCATATTCAACATCTGTTTCGTCCATAGATGCTCCTATTGAAAGCCTAACGTGTAGTAGACACCAATAGTGGTGCATAAAAAAATAGTAACGCGGATACCGTTGGTGTAAACATCCCGACATGGAGACGTCTACTACGTGCCATGGGATTTATCCAGCTGATTTTCATACGCCCTCTGCGCCTGAAAACCCTTTCTCCCGCCAAAAATACACCGCCCGATCGACAATATACATCCAACACAATAGAAGTAGACATCTCGATGCTGCGCCTGCTCGATCGCGTAGGCGCAGGAGATGGGTCAGGTCTTTTTTACAACATAATCGGCGCTTGATTTCTCTGGGCACAATCCCGTTGACCTCCGATTACCGCTACAACACACTCGATCGTCTGGATCAAGTCACGGAAAACCTGCCTTCGACCGAGTGCAGCAACCGTATGACGCAGACCACCCAACAAAGTGGCCAAGCTCAAAAAACCTTCAGCGTACGCAATGCCGCGACTCACCCGTGCCATCATGTATTCAATACTTCCTCACGTCCGCCAGCGCCAGACGATATTCCGCCGTTCGACCTCCGCGCGGATCACATCCATCGCCTGATCGACCAGCACTGGATCGCCTTCGACGCCGAGTTCGAGGTGGCGGCGTTCGCCGCTCTCGCTGATCGACGGCAGGCTGAACAGTCGCAGCGTCGGGAAATCGGCGACGATTTTTTCCATCAGATCGAGCAGCGCGCTTTCATAGCAATTCGGTCCGCTCAGCAGATAGGCTTTTTCGGCCAGCGGTCTTTGATTGAAGAACTGGCTGTAATACGTGTCGAGTGCCCATGCGGCCATCGGGTGCGCCATTTGCGGAAAACCGGGGAGAAAGTGGTGGTCACGGATGCGAAAGCCGGGAATACGGTTGAACGGGTTGGGAACGATGTCCACGCCGCGCGGGAAAGTGCCCAACAGCAGGCGTACGTCGCTGACGTCGTCGCCGAAGCGGGTGCGGATTTCGCGTTCGGCATCGGGATGCAGCACTAGGTCGACGCCGAGTGCGGCGGCGGCGGCCTGCCGGGTGTGGTCGTCGGGCGTGTTGCCGATGCCGCCGAAGCTGAAGACGATGTCGCCGGCGGCGAAGCTGCGCCGGAAGGTCTCCGTCAGCCGCGCGCGGTCGTCGCCGAGGTAAGCGACCCACGCCAGACGCAAGCCGCGCGCGGCGAGCAGTTCGGCCATTTTGGCGAAGTGCCGGTCTTGGCGTTTGCCCGACAGGATCTCGTCGCCGATGATGATTGCGCCAAAATTCAAGTTCGTTTCTCCAGCAGAACAGGGCTGTCGACGACCGGCTGGCCGTCTTGAGCGAGCACGGCGCCTTGCCGCCATTGGCGCAGCGCTTCCAGTGCGTAGTGGCTATAGGCCAATGCCGCCAGCGTCGGGGTCAGCAAACCGAGCAGCGGCACGTGCGCCAGCAGCGCGAAGAGCGCGCCGAGCAGCCAGAACGCTCCGGCGTGCCGGCGGCGCAACTGCCGCGATTCCTCGTCGGTGGCGTGCACCGCCAGCGCATCGTACGCGAAAGTGCGCCGCGTCAACCAGGCCATCCAGAACAAGGGCAGAAAAAACGCCAGCCCGGGCAGCAGCCACAGCGGCAAGGTCAGCAACCAGCCGAGCAGAAACAGCAGCGCGGCCGAGACGCTGTTCCAGGTGGCGCTGAGCAGGCTGTCGCGACCGAGGCGTGCCAGATCAGGGTAGTCGGTCCGGGCCAGGTCTTCGAGCAGCAGCGGCATGACCAGAATCGCCGCCAGCAGCATGGCGACGACCAGAGCGGCGGCCAGGATCAGCAGCCAGCCGCCGAGCAGCGCGGCGATTTTCGCCAGCCACAGCGCGCCCCAGCCGGCCAGCCAGGTGAACGGCGGTTGCGCGGCGAGCAAGAGGCTCAGTTCGTCGAGAAAGAAGACCGCCAGTGCGATGCAGATCAGCAGACCGGCGATCGCCGGCGCGAAGATCAGCAGCCAGACGCGTCCGCGACCCAGCGCACGCAAACTGCGCAGCAGTGCCAGGCTCAAGCCGTTCATCGTCGTTTCCGTCTCCTCACAAGCTGTCCCACAATTTCTGCAAACGTTTGCTGGAGACCGGCGCCGGCGTGCGCAGTTCCTGCGCGAAGAGTTGCACGCGCAATTCTTCGAGCAGCCAGCGGAACTGTTCGACCTGCGGGTCGCGCACGCCCTGCTTGGCCAGCTGTCGCGCCCGCCGCTCGTAATTGCTCCACAGCGGCGCGAACTCGGCCGACAGGCGCGTGTCGCGCGCCATTCCCTGGCTGCCGCCGCCTTTCAGCTTGTCCAGACGCAAGGCGATGGCTTTCAGATAGCGTGGAAAATGCGCCAGCCGTTCGAAGGGCGTGTCGACGATGAAGCGTTTGCCGATCAGCCGCGCCACTTGCGCGTCGATGTCCTGCAGCACGCCAGGATACGCCTTGCAGGCCGGCAATTTCTTCTGCAGCGTCTGCCAGTCGCTAAGAATCTGCGCCACCAGGCGGCAGATCTCCTGCGCCAGCAGGCCCAGCCGCGGTTTGGCTTCCTGACAGCGCGCCTTGAACGTGGCGGCGTCGTGCGGCCACGGCAAGGCCAGGCAGGCGCGGTCGATGGTCAGCGCGAGCAGTTGCTGGCGCAATTCGTCGAGGGTCATCAGGTGGATCACTTGCATCGCCATCTGGGTCAATCCGGGCAGATTGTTGGCGAAATATTTCAATTGTTCGCGGAACTGGAGCATGAACAGCCGCGCCAGACCGGCAGCGTGCGCGTTCGCCGCCTGCTCCGGCGAGTCGAAAACGCGCAGGGAAACGCTGTCGCCGTCGTCGGCGAAGCCGGGATGGCCGATGACGCATTGACCGCTGCCCAGGCGGACTTCCATCCGTTCCGGCAATTCGCCGCATGTCCAGTCGCGCATGCCGCGATACGGCTCCGGCGTCTCGTGCAGTTCGGCGAATTCCTGGCGTGCCTCGCGCGCCCATTCGCCGCGCAATTCGGCCAGATTGCGGCTCATCGCCAGTTGCCGGCCATGCTCGTCGAGCAGCCGGAAGTTGAGAAACAGGTGCGGCGGCAGCACGTCGGGGCGAAATGCATCGGCCGTGATTTCCCAGCCGCGCGCGTTCAGGCCGCGCGTCTGCAGCGCGTAGGCGATCAGCGCGTCGAGCAGGGGCTGCTCCTGCGGCGGCACCTGGGCGACGAATTCGGCGGCGAACTCGGGCACCGGCACCAGGCGGGAACGCAGGCGTTGCGGCAGCGTCTTGATGAGTTGTGAGACTTTCTCCTTGAGCAGTCCGGGTACCAGCCATTCGCAGCGTGCTGCGGGCAGCTGGTTCAGTTGCGCCAGCGTCAGGCTCAGCGTCACGCCGTCGCGCGGACTGCCGGGGTCGAAGTGATAAGACAAGGCGTAATCGCTGCCGCCGAGGCGGATTTCCGGTGGAAAGGCTTCGCTGGTCACGCCGGCGGCCTCGTGGCGCATCAAATCCTCACGCTGCAGGAACAGCCGCTGCGGCTGCTCGCGCTCGATTTCGCGTCGCCAGTGGTCGAAAGCGGCGCCGCTGTGTACTTCGGCCGGCAGCAGCCGATCGTAGAAAGCGAAAATCAACTGGTCGTCGACCAGCACGTCCGGCCGGCGCGATTTGTGCTCCAGCGTCTCGATGTCGAGCAGTAATTGCTGGTTATGGTTGAAGAACGGCCAGCGGCGGGCGAACTCCTCGCTGACTTCGCCGTCGACCAGCGCCTGGCGGATGAAGATTTCGCGCGCCTGCGCCGGATCGATCGGCCCGAAATTGACCCGCCGGCGTGGGTCGACGACCAGTCCGTAGAGCGTGATGCGCTCGAAAGCGACGGCCTGCATCGCTTTTTTCTCCCAATGCGGGTCGAACCAGCTGCGTTTGAGCAGGTGCGCGCCGACCTGTTCCAGCCAGACGGGTTCGATGCGCGCCACGCACCGCGCATAGAGGCGTGTCGTTTCGCTGATTTCACCGGCGATCAACCACTTGCCGGCCTTCTTGAGCAAGGGCGAGCCGGGATGAATGAGAAACTTGCCGCCGCGCGCGCCGAGATAGTGCGCCGATTCCTCGCTTTTGCAGCCGATATTGCCGAGCAGGCCGGCGAGCAGTGCACGATGGATCGCTTCGTAGCTTGCCGGCTGCTGATTCTCGCGCCAGCCCTGCTCGGCGACGAAATCGTGCAACTGGCGGTGAATGTAGTGCCATTCGCGCAGGCGCAGCGCCGACACATACTTGTCGCGGCAGGCTTCGATCAGCTTGCGATGCGATTTGCGATGCGCCAGTTGTTCTTCGTACCACTGCCACAAACGCAGCCAGGAGAGGAATTCCGACTTGTCGTCGGCGAACTGACGGTGCGCGGCGTCGGCCGACCCCTGGCGTTCCTGCGGGCGCTCGCGCGGGTCCTGCACCGACAGTGCGGCAACGATGACCAGCATTTCGCGCAGACAGCCTTCGTCGCGCGCGGCGACGACCATCCGCCCGAGGCGCGGGTCGAGCGGTAGCCGGGCCAGTTGCTCACCGATCGTTGTCAAGGCGTTGTCGGCGTCCACCGCGCCGAGTTCGTGCAGCAGCTGGTAGCCGTCACTGATCGCCTTGCGCGGCGGCGCTTCGAGAAAGGGAAACTGGTCGATGTCGCCGAGGCGCAGCGCCTTCATGCGCAGAATCACCCCGGCCAGCGACGAGCGGAGAATCTCCGGATCGGTATACGGTGGCCGCAGCGCGAAATCGCGCTCCTCGTACAGCCGGATGCAGACGCCGGCGCTGACCCGTCCGCAGCGGCCGGCACGCTGGTTCGCCGACGCCTGCGAGATTTTTTCGATCTGCAGTTGCTCGACTTTCCTGCGGTACGAGTAGCGCTTGACGCGCGCCAGCCCGCTATCGACGACGTAACGGATGCCGGGTACGGTCAGCGAAGTTTCGGCGACGTTGGTCGCCAGCACGATGCGCCGGCCGACGTGCGCCTTGAAGATCCGGCTCTGTTCTTCGGCCGACAGGCGGGAGAAGAGCGGCAGAATCTCGGTGTGCGGCGGATGCTGCTTGCGCAAGGCTTCGGCGGCGTCGCGGATTTCGCGTTCGCCGGGCAGGAAAACGAGCACGTCACCCGGCCCGAGACGGTGCGCTTCGTCGCAGGCGTCGACGATCGCCGCGTAAAGATCACGGTCGTCATCGTCTTCCGTGCGGTTCCCGCCCGACGCGGTTTCGTCGCCCGTGTTGTTCTGCAGTGGACGGTAACGGACTTCGACCGGGTACAGACGGCCCGAGACCTCGATCACCGGCGCCTGCGCGAAGTGCTGCGAGAAACGTTCGGCATCGATCGTCGCCGAAGTGATGATCACTTTCAGATCCGGGCGTTTCGGCAACAACTGCTTGAGGTAGCCGAGCAGGAAATCGATGTTCAGGCTGCGTTCGTGCGCTTCGTCGATGATCAGCGTGTCGTATTGCTCGAGCCAGGGGTCGCTTTGCGTTTCGGCGAGCAGAATGCCGTCGGTCATCACCTTGACGTAGGCCTCGGGCGAGGTCCGGTCGCTGAAACGTATCTTGTAGCCGACCAGCGCGCCGAGTTCGCTCTGCAGTTCCTGCGCGATGCGCGCCGCCGTCGAACGGGCGGCGATGCGGCGCGACTGCGTGTGTCCGATCAGGCCGCGCACGCCGCGTCCGATCGCGAGACAGATTTGCGGAATCTGCGTTGTTTTTCCCGAGCCGGTTTCCCCGCAGACGATCACCACCGGCTGGCTGGCGATCAGGCGGCCGATTTCGTCGCGGCGCGCATTGACCGGCAAATCGTCAGAGAACGTCGGTTTCGGCAGACGCGCCAACCGCACGGCGACGGCGGCGCGCGAGGCGGCCAGCAAGTGATCCAGTTGCGCCTGCTGCGTGTCGCGGCGGCTGCCGTAAAAACGGCGCAGGTCGCGCGCCAAGGCACGCAAACGGCGTTGATCGTTGGTCAGACAATCGGCAAAAGCAGGCCGGGCGGCCGGGAGCCGTTCGGCGGCGATAGGGGAGGGCAGGCGGCGGGAATCGGTCATCGACGAGAAAATCGCCCGTCGCTCGCTGTGTGCCATTGCCTCTTCGTAGTCGAGGGGTCAGGTGCGCGAAGGAATGGACCGGGCTTGCATTGTTGTGGCGGCATTGTACCCCGCGCGTTCCGCTTCTGACCGACGCCAACGCCGGCCGGCGGCGTCCCGGGCAGTCGCCGAGTGCAATCTCCGCCAGCAATTTGCCCATTTTTCTCCATGGACGGAATAATCGACGTTCCAATTGCGTTTATCCGGGTGTAGTACCCTGACACGACTCGTAGAAAGGAAACCACGATGAAACAGAGCAAACCGTTCCTCTCGTTGCTGTTCGTATCGCTGCTCGCTGCCTGCGCCAGCCAAGGTCAGAAGATCAGCAGTCCGGCCCGTTTGAATGACGGGGTATTGGTCAGCAATAACGGCATGACCCTCTATACCTTCGACAAGGACAACTACGGTGGCGGTACGAGCGCCTGCAACGGGCAGTGCGCGATCAACTGGCCTCCGTTGCTGGTCGCTGACGGTGAAGCCGCCGCGGGTGATTACAGCATCTTCAAGCGTGAGGATGGCAGGAAACAGTGGGCTTTCAAAGGCAGACCGCTGTACTTCTGGAGCAAGGACCAGCAGCCCGGTGATCGAACCGGTGACGGCTTCAACAAGCTCTGGCGGGTCGCCAGACCGTAATCGCGGATGGATGGCCGTGCGCTCCTCGCCGAGTTGCCACGCCTGCGTCGTTACGCGCGGGCGCTGGTCGGCGAGCGCGCGGCGGCCGACGATCTGGTGCAGGACACGCTCGAACGCGCCTGGGCGCGCAGCGCGCAATGGCAGGCGGACAGCAACCTGCGCGCTTGGCTGTTGACCATCATGCATCACCTGCGTGCCGATCAGCTCCGGCGCCGCAGCCTGCCGCTAACCAGCGCTGACGAAAGCGAATTGCCCTGCCGTCCGACGCAGAGCGATGGACTCGAACTCGACGCACTGGCGGCAGCGATCGGTCAGTTGCCGGAGGAGCAACGCGCGGTGCTGCTGCTGGTCGCGCTCGAAGAAATGCGCTACGCCGATGTCGCCAGCACGCTGGCCATTCCACTCGGCACCGTCATGTCGCGGTTGGCGCGGGCGCGTGAGCGTTTGCGGCAGATCCTCGACGAAGAGTCCGGTGGCACGCGTTTGCGAGTCGTGCAATGAACGATCTGCCGGTTCCCGAAGCGGAACTGCACGCTTTCGTCGATGGCGAACTCTCCGCCGAACGACAGGCGCAGATCGTCGCCTGGCTGGCGCAACACCCGGCCGATGCGGCGCGCGTACACGCCTATCGGACGCAAAAAGAGCAACTGCGCCGCCTGTACGATCCGCTGCTCGACGAAAGCTGGCCAGTCTCGTTGAACGCACGGGTTTCTCAAATGCAGTCGCCGTCCGCGAGCCGGTCGCTGTTTGACGCCGACGACAAGGCTGTGCTTTCGACTTCGCCGGAGAATCAACGTGTTGTTCGTACCCAACTTCCTCGCTCCCTCTTCCACAAAGGACACTGGCTGGCGGGCGGTTTGCTGACTCTCTCGGGCGTGCTTGTCGGCTGGCTGGCGCATGCCTACCTTCAGCCGCCGGTTACGCCGATTGTTTCCTTGCCACGACAAGCGGCGGTGGCGCATGCGGTGTACAGCCCGGATATCC
>CAYRXO010000161.1:0-8170 GCA_964428215.1 uncultured Candidatus Accumulibacter sp.
TCGGCAATCACAGCCGAATTCTCGCAGCACTTGAATTGTTCTGCGTTTCCCTTGGGCATCAAGCTGATGCCGCGCATCCGTGGCATCAAGGATCTGGTGTTCCATCGGCCCGACAGCAACAAGAAATTCACGCATATCGACCGACTTTTCAGCGACGACATCAACTGGCAGATGATTGCGACCCATCTACCGGACATGCTGCGTGTAGCGGTATCCATCAAGCTCGGAAAAATCTCGGCCTCAGCCATCCTGCGCCGTCTGGGTACTTACAGTCGAAAGAACAAGCTGTATTTCGCCTTCAAGGAACTCGGCAAGGTGATCCGAACCATGTTCCTGCTGAAATACGTTGGCGACGTCGAACTACGCCGACTCATCCACGCGGAAACCAACAAATCGGAGCAATTCAATGGCTTCGAGAAAAAGCTCTTCTTCGGCGGAGAAGGGGTGATTGCCGAAAACCTGCGCCATGAACAGCGCAAGATCATCAAATACAACCATCTTGTCGCCAACCTGGTCATCTTGCACAACGTGGTGGGGATGAGCCGGGTGCTGAAACAACTCCAAGCCGAAGGTGCCATGATCAACCAGGAAGTCCTCGCTGGGCTGGCCCCATACCGGCTGGAGCACATCAATCGTTTTGGAGACTACGTGCTGGATTTCCGACGCAAGGTTGCTACTTTGTCAGATGATTTTCGGATTCTCGAATCTGAATCAGATAGTTAGAGAGGAAACGGGGAATTTCTCACGATTCCCGGCCGACCCTCTGCCTCGCCCCGGCGCTCGACCGACTGGCCGACGCGGCGAGCGGCCGGCTGCGGCTGCTCGCCATCATTGTTTCTTCCGTTGCGGGTTTCAAAGCAATACAAATTTTTGTATAATGCAGCATGACCGATTTTAAGCCCGTCGAGTTTCGAGGCAATTCCCTTGATGACCTACGCGCCTTTCCGCTCTCGGCAAGGCGCGAGGCAGGTCACCAGATCGACCAGGTGCAGAACGGACAGGAACCGGACGACTGGAAGCCCATGAACACCGTGGGTCAAGGCGTGAAGGAAATTCGGATTCGGGATGCTGCCGGTGCGTTTCGGGTCATGTACGTCGCCAAGTTCGCCGATGCTGTCTATGTGCTTCACTGTTTCCAGAAGAAAACAGAGAAGACCGGCAAGACCGATCTGGACTTGGCCGCGAAACGTTATCGTGACTTGTTGAAGGAGCTAGGCTAATGAAAAAAAAACGATTTTCCAGCGTCTGGGATGCCATTGAGGACACCCCGGAAGAAGCAGAAAACATGAAGCTGCGATCCGTCCTAATGACGGCGTTGAAGAACCACCTCACCCGTGCCGAAATGAGCCAGACGCAAGCTGCCAAGCTGTTCGGTGTGACTCAGCCGCGTATCTCGGATCTGATGCGCGGCAAGATCAACTTGTTCGGCCTCGATGCGCTGGTAAACATGGCGACGGCTGCCGGGCTTCACATTGAAATGCGCGTTTTCGAAGCCGCCTGATCTTCTCGAAACTCGCCGTTCTCAGGCATCTGAACCGAGAACGGTTTTCGAGAACCCCCGGCCCCGTCTGCGCTGGCTGCCGCCAACTTCTCAGCATGCCTTCTCGTAGACCTTCGTTTGCAAGAAGGCAGGCCAGCTCTTACCGTACGATTTTTTCCGTTTTCTGAGACGGCCCCTATTGGATCCACTTGCGCCTTGGTCGGCCGGATGGGATAGCCGCTGTCGGCGCCCTGTACGCGCCGCTGCTGGCGGTGGGCGGTTCGCGCGACGAAGCGCTGGCGGTACTCGAGCAGGCGGGCGCGGCATACGCCAAGCTTGGCAATGCGCAAGGCAGCGATTTCGTTCGCCAGTTGCGCCAATTGATCATCGAGCGATCAACGGCCTGAGCGGCGTTCAAAAGTCGATCGCCAGGCGAGACTTCGCCGCCGCGGGGTATGCCGCCGAAGACGGGCTGCTTTCGCAGCGCCGGCCGCAGACGGTCGGGCGGCGGCGGAAGCCGTGCACGCTGAGGACGACTGGCCAGGAAAACACGCGCTCGATGACGCTGCCGGCGAGTCGCGCCGGGTGCCGCTCGCCAGCGCCCGGCCCTCGATGGGTCAGCTTCGGCGGCGTGGCGTGTGTCCGGCCCTCGCCGATCTGGGGAGAGAAGAAGCGACGGCAGCAGGCGGCAAGGACACGCCCCCGGCGAAGCGGCGCGCTGCCCGGGCATTTTTTGTCGCCGGGCGGCGTGCTTAGGCGGCGCTAGCCGTGGCGACCCGGCAGCTGCTGCCCGGCCGGCACGTTCAGCCGCCGGCTGCGCACCAGCTGGTAGGGGCGCTGCAGGTAGGCCAGCGAGGCGAATCCGCTCCAGATGTGCACCAGGCGGGTGAAGGGGAAGATCAGGAAGATGGTCATGCCGAGCACCATGTGCACCTTGAACACCCAGTGCACGTCGTTGAGCAGGTCGACGCCGCCGCTGCGGAAGGTGAGCAGGTGCTGCGCCCAGCCGGCGAGGCGCAGCATCACGCTGCCGTCGAGGTGCGCCCACGACAGCGGCAGCGAGAGCAGGCCGAGCGCCAGTTGCAGCCAGAAGAGGATCAGCAGCAGGATGTCGCTGCTTTTCGAGGTGGCGCGGATGCGTTCGTCGCTCAGGCGGCGGTGCAGCAGGATCGAGACGCCGAGGAAGGCGAGGAGGCCGAACAGGCCACCGGAGAGGATGGCCAGCAACTGCTTGTTGCCGGCGCTGATGAACGGTTCGTACAAGGCGTGCGGCGTCAGCATGCCGACCGAATGGCCGAAGAAGAGGAACAGCACGCCGACGTGGAACAGATTGCTGCCCCAGCGCAACTGGCCGCTGCGCAGCAGTTGCGAGGAATCGCTCTTCCAGGTGTATTGGTCGCGGTCGAAGCGCAGCAGGCTGCCGAGCAGGAAGATGGTCAGGCAGATATAGGGGTAGTAGCCGAAGAGAAAGTTGTCGAGCCAGGCGCTCATCTGAGTGCTCCTTCCGAAGTGGACGGACGGATGAAATGAATGGTTTGGGCCGGCGCCCCTTGTCCCGGCGAGGCGCAGCCGCCGAAGGCCGGCGGTTCGTCCCACTCGGCGTCGAGTGAGGGTTCGCTGCGCGCGGCCGGCTGCGCCGTGGCGCTGGCCGGCGGGCGCTTTTCGCCGGTGAGTTCGAACAGCGCGCCGAGGATGGCGGCGTAGGCGCTCTGCCGCTGGCGCAGCGCGTCGTCGATGCGCGCCAGGATGTGCGCCATTTCGGCGAGAAAGGCGCGCGCTTGCCGCGGCGGCAGCGTCGAGGCGAATTCGACCGCCGCCGGCAGGAAATCGGGCAGTTCGCCGGGGGCGAGTTGCAGGCCGGTGCTGGCGTAGGTCTGTGCCAGGTCGATCATCGCCGGGCCGCGCTCGCGTGAGTCGCCGTGCACGTGTTCGAAGAGGTGCAGCGAGGTGGCGCGGCCGCGGTCGAACAGTTCGACGTATTCGGCTTCGCTCTCGAGCGCCCGCCGCGTCGCCAGCCGTTCGAGGAGGGTTTGCAGTTCGGCGAGCGTGGCGGCGCTCAGCGCGTTCTCCTGCTGCAGCACCGCGGCCAGTTCGGGCAGGTGCGCGCGCAGTTCGTCGCCCGGGTAGGCGAGCAGGCGCGACAGCACGCGCAGCGTCCATGCCGGTGGCGGTGGCAAGGTGGTGGAAGTGGGCGCCATCGTGTCACACCTCCAGCTTGATCGGGATCGTCCGCCGTTTGCGGGCGCCGAACAGGCTTGGTTCGCTGACGCCGTCCGAGCAGCCGTTGCCGAATGAGAAGCCGCAGCCGCCGCGCACGTCGAAGGTGTTTTCGGCGTATTCGCGGTGCGTGCTCGGAATGACGAAGCGGTCTTCGTAGTTGGCGATGGCCATCACCCGGTACATCTCTTCGACTTCGGCCCGGCTCATGCCGACCTGCTCGAGGATGTCGGCGTTTTCACGCCCGTCGACGTGGCGGGTGCGCAGGTAGCCGCGCATGGCGAGCATTCTTTCCAGCGCGCGTTCGACCGGCGCCGGATCGCCGGCGGTGAGCAGGTTGGCGAGGTATTGGACCGGGATGCGCAGTTGCGCGACATCGGGGATTTCGCCGTTGCTGCCGAGGTGGCCGGCGTTGGCGGCGGCGTTGATCGGCGACAGCGGCGGCACGTACCAGACCATCGGCAGCGTGCGGTATTCGGGATGCAGGGGCAGGGCGACTTTCCAGTCGACGGCCATCTTGTACACCGGGCTGTTGCGCGCCGCTTCCAGCCAGGCGTCGGGGATGCCGTCGGCGCGCGCCTGGGCGATGATCTTCGGGTCGTTCGGGTCGAGGAAGATCTGCAACTGCGCCGAGTAGAGGTTGGCTTCGTGTTCGACGCTCGCCGCGTCGGCGATGCGGTCGGCGTCGTAAAGCAGCACGCCGAGATAGCGGATGCGTCCGACGCAGGTTTCCGAACAGACCGTCGGCTGGCCCGATTCGATGCGCGGGTAGCAGAAAATGCATTTTTCGGCCTTGCCGGTCTGCCAGTTGTAGTAGATCTTCTTGTACGGGCAGCCGGAGACGCACATCCGCCAGCCGCGGCATTTGTCCTGGTCGATGAGCACGATGCCGTCTTCTTCGCGCTTGTAGATCGATCCGGACGGGCACGAGGCGACGCACGCCGGGTTCAGGCAGTGTTCGCACAGGCGCGGCAGGTACATCATGAAGGTCTGCTCGAACTGGCCGTAGATTTCCTTCTGGATGGCTTCGAAGTTGTAGTCCTGGCTACGTTTGCTGAATTCGCCGCCGAGGATTTCCTCCCAGTTCGGACCCCATTCGATCTTGTCCATGCGCTGGCCGGTGATCAGGCTGCGTGGGCGGGCGGTCGGCGCGGCTTTCATTTCCGGCGCCGATTGCAGGTGCTCGTAATCGAAGGTGAAGGGTTCGTAGTAGTCGTCGATCTGCGGCATGTTCGGGTTGGCGAAGATGCGCATCAGCACTTTCCAGCGCGCGCCCTGGCGCGGCTCGAGCTTGCCGCTCGCTTTCAGTTCCCAGCCGCCGTGCCAGCGATCCTGGTTTTCCCAATCTTTCGGGTAGCCGATGCCGGGTTTGCTTTCGACGTTGTTGAACCAGGCGTATTCCATTCCCGGACGGCTGGTCCACACGTTCTTGCAGGTCACCGAACAGGTGTGGCAGCCGATGCATTTGTCCAGATTGAGGACCATGCCGATTTGTGCGCGGATTTTCATGCCTTTGCTCCCTGATGCGCTGTGTCCGACGTCGGGTTGGCGGTATCGAGCCAATCGACGCGGGCCATTTTGCGGACGACGACGAATTCGTCGCGGTTGGTGCCGATCGTCCCGTAATAGTTGAAGCCGTAGCTGAACTGGGCGTAGCCGCCGATCATGTGCGTCGGCTTGAGGACGACGCGCGTCACCGAGTTGTGGATGCCGCCACGCGCGCCGGTGATTTCCGACCCCGGCGTGTTCACGATTTTTTCCTGCGCGTGATACATGAGCACCATGCCCGGATTGACGCGCTGGCTGACGACCGCGCGGGCGGTGATCGCGCCGTTGACGTTGTACAGTTCGACCCAGTCGTTATCGACGATCTTCGCCGCGCGCGCATCGTCCTCGCTCAGCCAGACGATCGGGCCGCCGCGGCTGAGCGTCAGCATCATCAGGTTGTCGGTGTAGGTCGAGTGGATGCCCCATTTCTGGTGCGGGGTGATGAAGTTGAGGACGATTTCCGGGTTGCCGTTGCGCTTCCTGCCCTGGATCTCGGCGGTGGTTTTCAGATCGACCGGTGGCCGGTAGCTGGCCAGTCCTTCGCCGAAGGCGATCACCCACGGGTGATCGAGATAGAACTGCTGCCGGCCGCTCAAGGTGCGCCACGGGATCAGTTCGTGCACGTTGGTGTAGCCGGCGTTGTACGACACCGTCTCGCTTTCGATACCGCTCCAGGTCGGCGAGCTGATGATCTTGCGCGGCTGCGCCTGGATGTCGCGGTAGCGGATTTTTTCGTCCTCGCGATAGAGCGCCAGATGCGTGTGATCGCGGCCGGTCTGCTTGCCGAGCGCTTTCCAGGCCTTGACGGCGACGTGGCCGTTGGTTTCCGGCGCCAGTTGCAGGATCACTTCGCAGGCGTCGATGTCGCTGTCGATCTGCGGCTGTCCCTGCGCGCTGCCTTCGGCGCGCACGGTGCCGTTCAGTTCGCCGAGCTGGCGCACTTCGTCCTGCGTATTCCAGCCGATGCCCTTGCCGCCGTTGCCGAGCTGGCTCATCAGCGGGCCGAGCGCGGTGAAGCGCCGGCAGACGTTCGGATAGTCGCGTTCGATTACCTGTATCTGCGGCGCGGTCTTGCCGGGGATCAGCGCCGTCTCGCCGCGCTGCCAATCCTTGACGCCGAGCGGCTGCGCCAGTTCGGCGGCGGTGTCGTGCATCAGCGGCGTCAGGACGACATCCTTCTCGACCGCCAGGTGTCCGACGCATACTTCGCTCAATTTGCGGGCGAAACCTTTGTAGATCTCCCAGTCGCTGCGCGCCTGCCACGCCGGGTCGACCGCCGCCGACAGCGGATGGATGAAGGGGTGCATGTCGCTGGTGTTGAGGTCGTTCTTCTCGTACCAGGTCGCCGTCGGCAGGACGATGTCCGAATACAGGCAGGTGGTGCTCATGCGGAAATCGAGCGTCACCAGCAGGTCGAGCTTGCCTTGCGGCGCCTGCTCGTGCCAGACGACTTCGCTCGGCCGCGCGTCTTCACGGCCGAGATCCTTGCCCTGCACGCCGTTGCTGGTGCCGAGCAGGTGCTTGAGGAAGTATTCGTGGCCTTTGCCCGACGAGCCGAGCAGGTTCGAGCGCCAGACGAACAGGTTGCGCGGCCAGTTCGCCGGATGGTCGGGGTCGGTGCAGCTCATCTTCAGCGTACCGTTCTGCAGCGACTGGGCGACATAGGCTTTCGCATCGACACCGGCGGCGGCCGCATCCCTGGCGACCTGCAGCGGGTTGGTCTGCAGTTGCGGTGCCGACGGCAGCCAGCCCATGCGTTCGGCGCGCACGTTGTAATCGATCATGCTGCCGGCGTACTGCGTGCGGTCGGCGAGCGGCGAGAGCACTTCCGAGAGGTCGAGTTTTTCGTAGCGCCACTGGTCGGTATGCGCGTAGAAGAAACTGGTCGAATTCATCTGCCGCGGCGGCCGCAGCCAGTCGAGCGCGAAAGCCAGCGCCGTCCAGCCGGTCTGCGGGCGCAGTTTTTCCTGGCCGACGTAATGCGACCAGCCGCCGCCGCTTTTGCCGACGCAGCCGCAGAGCATCAGCATGTTGATCACGCCGCGGTAGTTCATGTCGCAGTGATACCAGTGGTTCATCGCCGCGCCGATGATGACCATCGATTTGCCCTGCGTCTTTTCGGCGTTGTCGGCGAACTGGCGGGCGACGGCGATCACCTGTTCGCGCGGCACGCCGGTGATCGATTCCTGCCAGGCCGGCGTATAAGGCGTGTCGTCGTCGTAGCTGTTTGCCGCCAGCTCGCCGGGCAGGCCGCGCGCGACGCCGTAATTGGCCATCTGCAGGTCGAAGACCGTCGCCACGAGCGCTTCGTAAGGACCGTTTTCGCCGACGAGCGTCAGCCGCTGCACCGGGACGGTACGCGCCAGCACCTCGTTTTGCGCGTTGCGTGGGAAGTGTTCGTTGTGAATGCCGCCGAAATACGGGAAACCGACCCGCGCGGTGGCCGGTGCCGCGGCGTCTTCGAGCAGCGACAGGCGCAGTCTGACGGTGGTGCCGTGTTCGGCTTCCTTGTTTTCCAGGTTCCACAAGCCCTGGTCGTTGCGCCCGTCGGCACCCCAGCGGAAACCGATCGAACCGTTCGGCAGCACGACGCGGCCGCTGTCGTCGAAGGCGACGGTTTTCCATTCCGGGTTGTTGTCCTGCGCAAAGGCGCCGTTGAAATCGCTGGCGCGCAGGTAGCGGTCGGCGACCAGCAAGGACTGGCCGGACGGGCTGCTAGGCTCGGCGTGCGGCTTGAGCAGGACCAGCAAGGGCAGGTCGGTGTAGCGGCGGGCGTAGTCGTCGAAATAGGCGCTGCGCCGGTCGATGTAGAACTCTTTGGCGATGACGTGTCCCATCGCCGTTGCCAGCGCGGCATCGGTGCCTTGCTTGGGGTGCAGCCAGAGGTCGGCGAGCTTGGCGACTTCGGAGTAGTCGGGCGTCACC
>CAYRXO010000162.1:0-8161 GCA_964428215.1 uncultured Candidatus Accumulibacter sp.
TCGGCTCCGCCTGTCATCCACGGACTGGCCACAAACGGCTAATGGATTATCCGGGATCAAAATTGGCCGGCTATCAGCCTGGCCAGCCGGACATGCGGCCGAGCTTGAGCGGCGCGGGGAATGAACCGTCTTTGAGCTTGTCATAGACGGCGCTTTTCTTCATGCCCACCATGCCCAGCACTTCGGGCAGGCGGATGATGCGTTCGTTCGCATTCACTTGTTCATCTCCATTTCGTCAAACACAGTCATACGAAACACATCGCGGAATCACATCCACCAAAATCGGCAGCAATTGAACCCTCTTCGATCTCCGTCGATTGAGATAGCGGACGATCAGCGGGCTTAAAATGGCAGACTTCTGCTTTGTCTTGACAATTTGCCACCCATCGCCAGGAATCGGCACATGATCGTCGTCATTTCACCTGCCAAAGCGCTCGATTTCAAAACCCCGCCAAACTTGGCAAGGCATAGCCAGCCGCGCTTTCTCGACCAGTCGCAATTGCTCATCGAGCAGCTGCGACGATTTTCCCCCGCCGAACTGGCCAGTTTGATGAAAATCAGCGACCCGCTGGCGGTCCTCAACGTGACGCGTTATGGCCAGTGGCAACCGCCTTTCACGCTGGATAACGCCAAGCAGGCAGCGCTGGCTTTCAACGGAGATGTCTACGACGGCTTGCAGGCCGCGACCCTGAGCGGGGACGACTGGCTGTTCGCCCAAGACCGGCTGCGCATTCTCTCCGGTTTGTACGGCTTGTTGCGACCTCTCGATCTCATGCAGCCCTATCGCCTGGAAATGGGCACTCGTCTGGCCAATGCGCGTGGCCGGGATCTCTACGCTTTCTGGGGCCAGCGCCTGACCGACGCCTTGAACGAGGATTTGCGAGCGCTGGAAGCGCATCGACTGGTGAATCTGGCTTCCGAAGAATATTTCAAGTCCGTCATGCCGCCAAAGCTCGCCGTACCGGTGCTGCAGCCGGTATTCGAAGACTGGCATGCCGGTCGTTACCGCATCATCAGTTTTCACGCCAAACGTGCGCGCGGGTTGATGGCGCGTTTCGTGATCGTCAATCGTTTGCGGGAAGTGAGTGGCTTGCGCGACTTTGCCGTCGATGGCTACCGCCATGTGCCGGAAGGCTCAGACGAAAAAATCTGGTTGTTCCGGCGACGCCGGGAAGAATGTTGAACATTTTTTTGCCGACGGAAGGTGCCTTCACGGAATTTTCAATTAATTAAATTGCATCGTGTCTTTTTGACAAAAATGATCACTGTGGCCAAACGCGAGTGGCGATCTTCCGCGTCGTGATGCCAATCGAGCCGGGCGTGCGCTTGCCGCCACAATGAGCCTTTTCAGGCAGTTCAAATAAAATATCCATGACTGTTCCGCCTGTTTTTCAAGGATAATTCCTGTCAAATTTCCGATCAAATGTTCCGCTCGACTGTTTTTATGTTTGAATAGTCGGCTGATAAGGGGCATCAGGGAGAGTTTTTATGGCAGATCGAAGATTACAGGTTTTCCATGCGGTGGCCAGGCACTTGTCGTTCACCAAAGCCGGCGATGCGCTGCATATGACCCAGCCAGCGGTCACTTTTCAGATCAAACAACTCGAGGAACGTTTCAATACCCGCCTGTTCGATCGTGGCGGTGGGCGCATCAGCTTGACGCCGGCTGGAGAGCTGGCGCTCGAATACGCCGAACGGATTCTCGGCATGTCCGCCGAACTCGATATCCGGGTCGCCGAAATGACCGGCCAGATGAGCGGCAGTCTGCTGGTCGGCGCCAGCACGACCATCGCCGAGTTTCTCCTGCCGCCGATCCTCGGCGAATTCAACAGCCGCTACCCACAAGTGCGCGCTCGCCTGACGGTGGCCAACGCCGAAACGATCGGCAATGCCATCGCCACGCACAATCTCGACGTGGGCCTGATCGAATCGAGTTTCCGGCAGCCGAGCCTGCAATGCGAGCTGTGTGGCGAGGACGAATTGCAGGTGATCTGTTCGCCGGAGCATCCGTTGGCGAAAAGCAGCGATCTCGACGCCCGCTCGCTGCTCGGCCACAATTTCATTGCCCGTGAGGAGGGCTCGGGAACGCGCGAAGTGACCGACGACTATCTGCGTGCCTGCGGTGTCGAACCCGAGCAACTGAAGACGCTGATGGAGCTGAGCAGTCCGCAAGCGCTCAACGGCGTCGTCGCCACCGGCCTCGGCTGTTCGATCGCTTCGCGCGCCAGCGTGAACAAGGAAGTCGTCATCGGCTCGCTGGTCGCCATTCCCTTGCGTCCGCGCCTGACGCGCGCGCTGGCGCTGGTTTATCCGCGCGAACGCTTCCGCTCGCAAGTCATTCTCAGTTTCGTCGAGTTCGCCAGAGGCAAGCTGCGCGATCTGTGCACCTGATGCCGCGTCCAATCGAAGCGTGCATCGACTGGGCGGCGCTACGCCACAATTACTGGCGGGCCAGGCAATGCTCGACGCGCATGCATCCCGCCGCCCGCACCTGGGCGGTGATCAAGGCCAACGCTTATGGGCACGGCTTGCTGCGTGTCGCCACGGCGCTCAGGGAGCTGGCCGACGGTTTCGCGCTGCTCGATCCCGACGAAGCGCTTGCCTTGCGCGAAGCCGGTTTTGCGCATCCGATCCTGCTCCTCGAAGGCTTCTTCACTGCCGCCGATCTGCCGTTGTGCGCCCGACTCAATCTGACGCTGGTCATCCACCGGCCCGAGCAGCTTACCCTGCTGCGTCAGGCGGCCTTATCCGTGCGCTGGCCCTTGTACCTCAAATTCAACACCGGCATGAATCGTCTGGGGTTGACTACGAACGATCTGCCGCTGTTCCGTCAAGAACTGGCGGCGCTCGAAGCAGCCGGCCGGCTCGGACCGCTGACGCTGATGAGCCATTTCGCTTCGGCCGACGGCGCGCCCGGCGAGGAGTGCATCGTCGGGCAGCTCGAACGTTTCGCACGGCTGCGCGACGACTGGCCGGATGCGGCGACGCTGCCGCTGTCGCTGGCCAATTCGGCAGCCATTCTGCGCCATCCGCAGACCGCGCACGCCTGGACGCGCGCCGGCATCATGCTCTACGGCGGTAGCCCGTTTGCCGATCAGAGCGCCGAAAGCCTCGACCTGAAACCGGTGATGACCTTGCGCAGCCGCCTACTTGCCGTGCAGACGCTCGCCGTTGGCGAAAGAGTCGGTTATGGCGGTACCTTCGTCGCCGATCGCCCGATGCGCGTTGGCATCGTTGCCTGCGGTTATGCCGACGGCTATCCGCGGCACGCGGCTACCGGCACACCGATCGTCGTTGCCGGTCAGCGCACGCGAACCCTCGGGCGCGTGTCGATGGACATGCTCGCCGCCGATCTCACCGATTTGCCGTATGCCGGCGTCGACAGCCCGGTGGTGTTGTGGGGTGAAGGCCTGCCGGCCGACGAAGTGGCCAGCGCTGCCGGAACGATCAGCTACGAATTATTCTGTGCGCTCGCTCGGCGCGTGCCGGTGCGGGAAGTCTGAACATGGCGCGTGCCGCAGGCGGAGCGAAGACCGTGTTCGCCTGCGCCGAATGCGGCGCGACCGCTGCCAAATGGCAGGGCCAATGTCCCGGCTGCGGCGTGTGGAATACCCTGGTTGAAACCGTCGCCGAAACGCCCGCCGACAATCGCCAGCGCCGCTTCTCCGCACTGGCCGGCAGCGCGGCGGTGCAGACGCTGAGCGAAATCGACGCGCGCGAAGCGGACCGCCTGCCGACCGGCATCGCCGAATTCGACCGCGCGCTCGGAGGAGGTCTCGTCGGTGGGGGCGTGGTGCTCATCGGCGGCGATCCCGGCATCGGCAAAAGCACGCTGCTGCTGCAGGCCCTTTCGGCGATGGCCACCAGCCGTCCGGTGCTCTACGTCAGCGGCGAAGAATCCGGCCAGCAGGTCGCCCTGCGCGCCCGCCGCCTGGCGCTCGATGGCGGACATCTGCGTCTGCTCGCCGAAATCAACCTCGAACGGATCATCGCCACCGTGCAGACCACGCAGCCGCAAGTGGTGGTGATCGATTCGATCCAGACCTTGTGGTCCGAGCAACTCAGTTCGGCGCCCGGCTCGCTGGCGCAGGTACGCGAATGCGCCGCTCAACTCACCCGGCTGGCCAAACAGGGCAACATCACCGTCATCCTCGTCGGTCACGTCACCAAGGAAGGCGCGCTCGCCGGCCCGCGCGTCCTCGAACACATCGTCGACACGGTGCTCTATTTCGAGGGCGACACCCATTCCAGCTTCCGACTGATCCGCGCGGTCAAGAACCGCTACGGCGCGGTCAATGAAATCGGCGTCTTCGCGATGACCGACCGCGGCCTGAAAGGCGTCAGCAACCCGTCGGCGATCTTCCTGTCGCAGCACGGCAGCGACGACGTCCCCGGCTCGTGCGTGCTGGTGACGCAGGAAGGCAGCCGGCCGCTGCTCGTCGAAATCCAGGCGTTGGTCGATCAGGCGCACGGCAATCCGCGCCGTCTGACCGTCGGACTCGACGCGCAACGGCTGGCGATGCTGCTCGCCGTGCTGCACCGCCACGCCGGCATCGTCTGCTTCGACCAAGACGTGTTCGTCAATGCCGTCGGCGGCGTCAAGATCAGCGAACCGGCGGCCGACCTGGCCGTGCTGCTGGCGATCGTCTCCTCGCTGAAAAACCGTTCCCTGCCGGCAAAGCTGGTCGTTTTCGGCGAAATCGGCCTCGCGGGCGAAATCCGCCCGGCGCCGCGTGGCCAGGAACGCCTGCGCGAAGCGGCCAAACTCGGCTTCACCCGCGCGCTGATTCCGGAAGCCAATCAGCCGCGTACCGGCGGCGGTCTGCCGGGTATCGAAATCATCGCCGTGCGGCGGGTTGAAGAAGCGGTGCACAAGCTGCGCGAGATGGAATGAGCAGGGGCAGGGCAGGGGGACTCCTCCTCGAATAGAATCTGTCGCCGGGATTTGCTTGCGGTGAGCCGTCGCAGGGTCGTCAGGGCAATAAAGGATGCGCTGTAGAAATGGCTGCGCAGGTTGCAGTCATGTAAAACGGCGCCCTTCGCCCGCTTCCTCGTGCGTGACGCCATCCCGAATGTGGTAGATCCGCTTGAACGTCGGGATGATCTTTTCATTGTGCGTCACGACGATGACGGCGGTTGCAAAGCGTTGGGCCATATCGTTGAGGATGCGGATGACCGACATCGCGCGCACCGAATCCAGCGGTGCGGTCGGCTCATCGGCGAGGATCACCGGCGGACGACTGTCCAGCCCGCGGGCGATCGCCACACGTTGCTGTTCTCCCCCGGAGAGTTGCGAGGGCATGGCCTTGGCGCGGTGCTGCACATCGAGCGCCGTCAGCATCTCCCGGGCGCGCTTGCGCGCATCGTCATTGGCGACGCCGGCGAGCATCGGCAGCAGTGCCACGTTATCGGTGACATCGAGAAACGGGATCAGGTACGGCGCCTGAAAGACGAAGCCGATCTTGTCGCGGCGTAAAGCCTGGAGATCGCGCACTTTCTATTCGCCGTCGAAAATCACTTCGTCGCCGAGCTGCATGCGGCCGCCCGTGGGGTCGATCACCGCCCCCAGGCACTTGAGAAGCGTGCTTTTCCCGGAACCGGAATGACCGATCAGGCCGACCACCTCACCCGGGGCAAGCTGCATGTTCACCTCTTTCAAGGCAAGAACCGCCGTCTCTCCTGCGCCGTAGCGCTTGCTCAAGCCTTCGATATGAATGCCGGTCGCTGCCACGTTCACCCGCCGATCGCTTCCGCTGGATCAACCTTGAGTGCCATGCGAATGGCGATGCCGCTGGCCAGCGCACAAATGGCCAGTACCACGAAGAAGCCGAAAATCGAATCGACGGGCATCAGCAACACGTACTTGGGAAACAAGGGAGCGGCGAAGGTCGCCGAAATCTTGCCGACGACGAAACCGATGACCCCAAGCATCAGTGCCTGTTGCAGGATCATTCCCGCGATCGTGCGATTGCGGGTGCCGATGAGCTTCAGCACCGCGATTTCACGAATCTTGTCCATCGTCAGCGTGTAGATGATGAAGGCGACGATGGCGGCGCTGACCACGGCCAGAATCACCAGGAACATGGCGATCTGCCTGGTCGAAGTGGCGATCAGTTTGCCGACCAGTATCTCTTCCATCTGTGCGCGGTCATAAACCGTGAGCCGTTTCCAGCGCCGGATCGGTTCGGCCACTTCCTCCGGCGAGTATCCGGGTCGAATGCGCACCAGCACGGCATTGACCGAGTGGTTGCCGGTTTGCGCGGCGATCACCGCCTCGAGCAATCCGGATACGCCGGGGCGATTGAAGGCCGGATTGGCTTCGCTGCGCCGGCGCTGCATCAGGATGGCGTCGTTGTCTTTGAGGAACTGTGCTTCTTGCGCGTCCTTGAGTGGAATGAACACCATCGGATCGCCACTGGAAGAAACCATACGATGCGTCAGGCCAAAGACGGTGAAATGGTTACGGCGGATTTTCAGTTCGTCGCCCAGGCGAAATCCTGTCGCGAGATCGGCGACCGCTTCATAGTGACCGCGCGTGATCTGTCGCCCGGCGATCAACTGCGGCGGCCAACCCGAGGTGCCCGGCTCACCCGCCGCGATGCCGACGAGCATGGCGCGTACATCCTGGTCGCCTTTTCTGACCTGCATGGTCAGATAGGTCACGTTGGCGGCTTCAGCCACGCCCGGAACGATCCGAATGCTGCGCCACAGGTCATCCGGGATGCTGGAAGACTCCGCGTAGGGGCCCAGGGTGTCTTTCTGGACCACCCACAAGTCGGCCCCACTGTTATCCAGCAGCACCTTGCCGTCATCGACCATGCCGCGGTAGACGCCCGCCATGGTCAGCGTGACGCCGATCAGCAGTCCGAGCCCGATGCCGGTGAAGATGAATTTTCCCCAGGCATGGAGGATGTCGCGCCCCGCCAGACTGATGACGGGGTGCTTTCTGGCAGTTGCTCGACGATGTAAATCCGGTTTTTTGTACCGAGGGTCTTTTCGCTGTAAACCACGATCTTTTCGCCGACCTGCAAGCCCCTGACCACCTGCACCAGGCCATCGAGACTCGAGCGGCCCAGTACGACCGGCGTAAACGCCAAATCGCCATCGATCAGCCTCCACACACCGCGTTGCCCGTTGACCGCACGAATCGCAGCATTCGGGATGGTCGCTGCAGCCGGCAATTCGCCCAGTTGGACGCTGACTTCTGCCAGCTCGCCAAGCAGTGGCAGTGGTGTTGGCGGCGCGTCGAAAACGATTTTTGCCAGGGTTTCCTCGGTCACCGCATCGGCACGCGGTTCGACGCGCATGACGTGGCCCGCCTCGCCCTGTGATCGACGTGAGCGCAAAATGATCCTGGCGGGCAATCCTGTAAGCAGCCCTTCGGCACTGATCTGATCGAAAAGCGAGTCGACCCACAGACTGCCGGGGTCGATCAATTCGACGACCGCCTGTCCGGCGAGCATCGTGGTGCCGGGGTCGGCGTCGCGAGCGGCCACCAGACCCACCACCGGCGCCACCAATCGCAAGTTGCGGCGTTGCGCGTGCAGCGCGGCCAACTCGGCACGCAGACGCGCTGAATCTTCCTGTGCGGCGAATGAAGCCGCACCCGCCACGGCCAGTTCCTGCCGTTTGCTGGCCACCGTTTCTTCGCTGATGCCGCGGACCGACAGAAGCCGTTCGTAACGTATGGCCTGAGTTTGCGCAAAAGCCTCTTTGGCGGCCGCCTGGCGCAAGGCGGCCTCGGAACTCTTGATCGCCGCCTGCTGCGCGTTGATGCGCTCATCCAGATCGACGGCGTCCATTTCGCCCAGCACTTGCCCGGCTTTGACGGAATCACCAACGTGCACATCCAGCCGTTTGACCCGGCCGGCAGCGATTGGGCCGATTTTGTAGGTGAAGCGAGCCTGCACCGTTCCAATCCCAGCCAGGGCGGGAGTAATGGCGCGGGATTCGACCGTGCCGACGGTGACCGCAATCGGCGCCAGCGGCCCCGAACGCACGCCAACATAGATGAACAACGCCAGCAGCGGAATGATGATGGCGACGAGCGTCAATGTGCGCCGTTGCAGACGTGGAAATTTCATGCCGCGCTCCCGATACCGCGGCGATATACCAAGATCGGTCATAAACGACTTTAATTATCCTGTCTAATAGCATGTAG
>CAYRXO010000163.1:0-8135 GCA_964428215.1 uncultured Candidatus Accumulibacter sp.
CCCAAAAACCACATCCTGTGAGCCAATGATGGTCACCACATCGGCAATCATATGCCCCGCCGTCATCTCGTTCATCGCCGAGAGATGGACGTACCCAGGCGGACGAATTTTGAGTCGATACGGCTTGTTGGCACCATCGGAAACCAGATAGATGCCGAATTCCCCCTTCGGATGTTCAACCGCCGAATAAACCTCGCCCTCTGGAACGTGTATGCCTTCGGTGCACAATTTGAAGTGATGAATCAGTTCTTCCATGTTCGATTTCATGGCTTCACGACTCGGCGCCGCAACTTTATGGTTATCGGACATTACCGGTCCCGGGTTGCGACGTAGCCATTCGATACATTGCTGCAGGATGCGGTTCGACTGGCGCATTTCCTCCATCCGCACCAAGTAGCGGTCGTAGGAATCGCCATTCACGCCAACCGGTATATCGAAATCGAGACGATCATAGACTTCGTAAGGTTGTTTCTTGCGCAAATCCCAGGCAATACCTGAACCGCGCAACATCGGCCCGGTAAAACCGCGTTGCAAAGCGCGCTCAGGTGAAACAACACCCACATTGACCAGACGCTGCTTCCAGATACGATTGTCGGTCAACAGCGTTTCATACTCGTCGAGCAACTTGGGAAAGCGCGAAGCAAAATCGTCAAGAAAATCGAGCAGGCTACCATTGCGCCGATCATTGAACGGCTTGATCTGCGCCGCCGTCTTCCACTGAGACTCCCGATACTGAGCCATGCGATCCGGCAGATCGCGATAGACCCCCCCCGGACGGTAATATGCCGCATGCATTCGCGCACCGGAAACAGCCTCATAGGCATCGACCAGATCCTCCCGCTCGCGAAACGCGTAAAGAACCATGGTCATCGCGCCGACATCCAGACCGTGACAGCCAACCCATAGCAGATGGTTGAGAATGCGGGTGATTTCGTCGAACATCACCCGGATGTATTGTGCGCGTAACGGTACCTCAATACCAAGGAGCCGTTCGATTGCCATACAATAGGCATGTTCGTTACACATCATCGACATGTAGTCGAGTCGATCCATGTACGGAACCGACTGAATCCAAGTCTTGTTTTCGGCCAGCTTTTCGGTAGCGCGATGCAGTAATCCGATATGTGGATCGGCACGGATGACCACCTCGCCGTCCAGCTCGAGCACCATCCGCAACACACCATGTGCAGCAGGATGCTGCGGCCCGAAATTTAATGTGAAATTGCGCAGATCAGGCATGTCAAGCGTTCCCGTAAGTCTCTTCGCGGACGATTCTCGGTGTAGTCTCGCGCGGCTCGATAGTCACCGGCTGGTAAACCACGCGCTGTTGCTCCGGGTCGTAACGCATTTCGACATAGCCCGAAAGCGGAAAGTCCTTGCGGAACGGATGTCCGATGAAACCATAGTCGGTCAGTATCCGTCGCAAATCGTGATGACCAGGGAAAACGATACCAAACAGGTCGAAAGCCTCACGTTCGAACCAGTCGGCTACGTTCCAGATCGACGTGACCGAGGGAACCGAGGGGAAGTCATCATCTTCGGCAAAGCAACGGACACGGATACGCCAGTTATTCGCGATCGACAACAGATGGCTGACGGCAGCAAAGCGCCTGCCTTGCCGAGCAACATTGCCGTAAGTGGAAAAATCGACGCCGCAAAGATCAATCAGTTCTTCAAAGCACAACTCCCGCTCGTTACGCAGGGTCTGCATCACAGCCAAGTAATCGGTCGCACCCACCTCGATGGTCAACTCACCGAGCGCAATTTTCAGGGACTTCAATCGATCACCGAGATGTTTTTGCAGATTCTGGCTAAGCGCTTCCAGCATGACGGACATGGCGACTCTCGGTTGGATTTATATTTTTTTAGCGAGCAATGGTGTTGGTGCGTCGAATCTTGTTCTGCAGCTGAATCAAACCGTAAATCAGTGCTTCAGCGGTCGGCGGGCAGCCGGGAACATAGATATCGACCGGAACGATACGATCACATCCGCGCACGACGGAGTAGGAGTAATGGTAGTAACCACCACCATTGGCACAGGAACCCATCGAAACCACCCAGCGCGGCTCGGCCATCTGGTCATAAACCTTGCGCATTGCCGGCGCCATCTTGTTGGTCAGCGTACCGGCGACCACCATGACATCAGACTGTCGCGGACTGGGTCGGAAAACGATTCCGAAACGGTCGAGATCGTAACGTGAGCAACCGGCATGAATCATCTCGATCGCGCAACACGCCAAGCCAAAACTCATCGGCCACAGTGATCCGGTACGGACATAATTAATCAGCTTGTCAGCCGTGGTAGTGATGAAGCCTTCCTGCAGAATGCCCTCGATACCCATCGTTCACTCCCAATCCAGAGCGCCTTTGGCCCAGGCATAGACATAGCCAACTACCAGAATGACAATAAAGACCAGCATTTCGATGAAACCGAACCAACGCAACGATTCGGTACTGACGATCTCTTTGAAGATTGTCGCCCACGGCAGCAGGAAGGCGACTTCCAGATCGAAGAGAATGAAGATGATGGCTATCAGGTAATAGCGCACATCGAATTTCATGCGCGCATCTTCGAAGGCTTCAAATCCGCATTCGTATGGCGAAAGCTTTTCGCTGTCCGGACGATGAGGCGCAACCACCATCCCGGCAATCACCGGCGCAAAACCGAATGCCACCCCGACTAGAATGAAGACAAAGACCGGGAAATAACTTTCCAGCATGATTTGCCCCACAAGCACTTCATTTCAGATTGCAGCCACCCGTCATGGACAGCCACCTTGGTGCCGACGATGAGAGTCGAACTCATACGACCGAAGTCACTACCCCCTCAAGATAGCGTGTATACCAATTTCACCACGTCGGCACTACTAAAACGAACCTACAAACAACAGAACATCGGATCAGCAAAGGACTTGGTTCCTCTGTAACCTCGCCAAATCACTTGGGAATATCTTTCGCCTTTGAATCGGGATCCACGCTCCCGGCAGCCTTGTCAGCCATCCCGGACGGCTGCTTGGATACAGGTGCAGAGTTTACCGCATCCTGCATCACACTGCCAGCCGTTTGTGGTCTGCTCGAAGCCAGATAAGCCAGAGTCAGGCTGGTAACAAAAAAAACGGTTGCCAAAACCGCCGTAGCACGACTGAGGAAATTGGCCGAACCGGTCGCGCCGAACAGGCTTCCCGAAGCACCACTTCCAAACGCCGCCCCCATGTCGGCCCCCTTACCATGCTGCACGAGGACAAGACCGATGACACCGATAGCCGCCAGGATATGAGCAGTCAAAACAATAGAAAAAAGATAATTCATATGACCTCTGATTTGCGTTGGGCGAAACAAGGGCCGCACAGAAGCTGCCCTTGTTGCCAGCACCTGATCAGCATAAAAAAAGCCTGACCGGCCAAAACCGTGGCAGTATAGTCAGTTTATCCCTTGAGGGTCAATTTTGAGTGATAACGCTGAGTGAGTAACGCTCCGGAAACGCTACGAAGCAAAATTGCCGCTCGCCACAGAGGCCACCAGCCAATTCCAGTAGCTGACGGGCAATCTCAAAACCTGAATGATCTCTAACAACAGGCAACAATCCCCCCTGAAAATCCAGCAAAATAAATAATGCCTTGTCAAGCTCCGCCAACAAGAATTTGCAGGTTATCGCATGAATTGGGTATGATCGACAGGTGGCTTAAAGCGTACTTTCCACTAAACACGATCAGGGGGTTACTCCATGGCAAAAGAAAAGAAGGGCAAGAAATCGAACAAGTCCGCGGCGGATGACGCAACGCAACAAGTCAGCCAAAGCGAAGAACAGGCCGTTGCCGACGGTACTGCCGGTTCGGATTTCATCAAGATCAGCAAAGTCGTCGGTCGGCAAATCCTCGACTCCCGCGGCAATCCAACCGTCGAAGTAGACATCACCCTCGACGACGGCTTCATGGCGCGCGCCGCCGTACCGTCCGGTGCCTCGACCGGCGAATTCGAGGCTTGTGAATTGCGCGACGGCGACAAGAAAGTCTATCTCGGCAAAGGCGTTCTGAAAGCTGTCGAGTCAGTCAACACCAAAATTGCCAAGCTGCTGAAAGGCAAAAACCCGCTCAATCAACGCGAGCTGGACGAAGCGATGATCGCCCTCGACGGTACGCCCAACAAAGCCAATCTGGGTGCGAATGCCATTCTGGGCGCGTCGATGGCCATCACCATGGCTGGCGCCCATGTCAGCAATCAGCCGCTGTGGAAATACATCGGCAAGATCCACAAAAATCGCGAATTCTCTTTGCCGACCCCGATGGCCAACATCATCAACGGTGGCAAGCATGCTGACAACCTGATCGACTTTCAGGAATTCATGATCATGCCGGTCGGCGCCGAAACTTTCTCGGAAGGTCTGCGCTGGATTACCGAGGTTTTCCACGCCCTGAAATCGATTCTGAAAAAAGGCGGCCATGTCACCGCGGTTGGCGACGAAGGCGGCTTTGCACCAAACCTGACCAACGAGGAATCGTTGGAAGTGGTCATGCAGGCGATTTCCGCCGCTGGTTACAAGCCTGGCAAGCAGATCGCCATCGCTCTCGACTGCGCTTCCTCCGAACTGTTCGACGAAGGTGGCCGTAAAGGTTACAAATTCTGGAAATCCAACCCCGACAAGCTTTTCACCGACGACGAGATGATCGCCATCTACAGCGCCTGGTGCAAGAAATACCCGATCGTCTCGATCGAGGATGGCCTCGACCAGAGCGACTGGGAAGGCTATGTCAAACTGACCAAGGAACTCGGCAACAAGGTGCAAATCGTTGGCGACGACTTCTTTGTTACCAACCCCAGCCGCCTGCAACAGGGCATCGACATGAATGCGGCCAATGCCATCCTGATCAAGGTGAATCAGATCGGCACCGTCACTGAAACGCTCGATGCGATCAAGATGGCTCAGAAGGCCGGTTATGGTGTTATCTCTTCCCACCGTTCCGGTGAGACCGAGGATTCGTTCATCGCCGATCTGGCAGTGGGAACCGGCGCCGGCCAGATCAAAACCGGCTCGCTGTCGCGCACCGACCGGATCTGCAAATACAACCAGTTGCTGCGCATCGAAGAACAATTGGGCAAGAAAGCCGTCTATAAAGGCTTGAGCTCAATCAAGGGCGCCGGCTTCTGAGCATCGTTGTTTATTGATTAACCGAATGGGCATGGTTATTTTTCAATCTTTCCAAAGAATTATAGCCATGCCCCCTCACCCCGACCTTTCTCGCATCAGATTAGGAGCGAGGAGAGATTAGCAATTCGATCGGCGACTTTCTAGTAAAGGCACCATTACAGCGGTGCCTTTTTTTATGAAACCTTTTTTCTCGCCCGGTCCGTGCAGTGCGCGAACAGCTTGCCACGCGGAATTCTTTGCGAGAGCGGCGCTATTTCGGTATTGTTGGAAATATGACCAATCTGGAAGCTGTCACTGTTCTCGCCGCTTTGGCTCAGGAAAGCCGTCTGGCCATATTCCGTTTGCTGGTGCAGAACGCACCGGCTGGCTTGACCGTCGGCATTATTGCCGAGCAACTAAAACTGCCAGCACCGACTTTATCATTTCATATCAAGACATTGAATCACGCCGGCCTGATCAGTACAGCACAAGAGGGACGTTTCGTTCGCTGCCATGCCGAACTACAACGGATCGATACAATGATCGACTATCTCACGGAGAATTGCTGCGGTGGCAACCCGGAGGCCTGTCAACCTCGTGCATGCACTGATGGCTGACGCGTTTATCAGTGCCGTATCTCGCGCAATCGATTGCCCAACCACCGCAAACAACCGGCCTTTGTTCTCCTCCAGGACACATCGTCGGTCTTCTGAAGGACTTGCAAGACCAACGCAGATATACGGGCACGCCGATGCTTGACGCAGTAGCGTACGACGAAGATACTGTTCATCATAGCCTGTCTTGTTAAATTTTTCATTTCAATGGTGAGGGTTTAATTTCAGCCAGCCCAATAAAACAAAGCCCTGTCCGACCCCCTCACCACCAGCCTGTTTCTTGCCAGTTAGCAGGGAAAGATTGGCAAGTCACGCGGTGACTTGCTGAGTGAGTTTTTCTGTTCAATCCCCATTCCCCGGGAGTTTTCCCCCCGTAATTTTTGATCAACCGACTGTGGATACATCAATCATGAGTGCAGCGCAAATTAATCCGGGTGTCGCCTCTGGCGACCAGTTGCAAGCCATTTTCGATCTCGCCAAAGCGAAGCATTTTGCTTTGCCGGCGGTCAACGTCATCAATACCAGCACGGTCAACTCGGTTCTCGAGACGGCCAAGGAACTCAACGCGCCGGCAATCATCCAGTTCTCCAATGGCGGCGCGCAGTTCTTCGCCGGTAAGGGGCTCGACAACAGCAGCCAACGCGCCTGTGTCGCCGGCGCTGTTTCAGGAGCGCAGCATATTCACATGCTTGCCGAAATGTACGGCGCGACAGTGGTCACGCATACCGACCACGCTGCCAAAAAATTGCTGCCGTGGATCGACGGTCTGCTGGACGCCGGCGAGGCCTACTACAAGATACACGGCAAACCGCTGTACAGCTCGCACATGCTCGACCTGTCCGAAGAACCGATCGGCGAAAACATCGAAATCTGCAAGCGCTATCTCGAGCGGATGAGCAAGATGGGCATGACGCTGGAAATCGAGTTGGGTGTCACCGGCGGTGAAGAAGACGGTGTCGATAATTCCGGTGTCGACAGTTCCAAGTTGTACACCCAGCCCGAAGACGTGGCTCTGGCATATGAACAACTGTCGCAAGTCAGCAACCGCTTCACCATCGCCGCCTCCTTCGGCAACGTGCACGGTGTTTACAAGCCGGGCAACGTCAAGCTGCAGCCGATCATTCTCAAAAACTCGCAGGAATACATCCAGAAGAAATTTGCCACGGGCGAGCGTCCGGTGAACTTCGTCTTCCATGGCGGTTCGGGTTCAACCCTCGAAGAGATTCGCGAAGCGATCTCTTACGGCGTCGTCAAGATGAATATCGACACCGATCTGCAGTGGGCGTTCTGGGACGGCGTGATGGGCTTTTACAAGAAGAACGAAGGCTATCTGCAAGGCCAGATCGGCAACCCCGAGGGCGACGACAAACCGAACAAGAAGTACTACGATCCGCGCGCTTGGCTGCGCAAAGGCGAAGATGCTTTCCGCGCCCGCCTCAAACAAGCTTTTGCCGACCTCAACAACGTCGGGACGCTTGGCTAGATCGATTCAGGTCGATACAAAGGGCTGGCCCGACCGGGCCGGCCTTTTTTGCGTTGACCCGAATAATGGTCGCTCTACCGGCTTCGTTTCACCCCTTACCATGAATCGTCATTTTGTCAGAAAAGGATCCATTCCATGAGCACCCTGGCCGAACAACTTGTCCAAACTGAAGCACATCGATCGGTTTTCGAAACCTCCGTCCGCCAATTGCCACTGCCGGTCTGCGCCGCATTTGGTACCGCGGCACAACCGCAGCCAGTCAGTTTTCAAAGCACGGGCCGCACTTTGAGCACCAAGGACAGCAGCGCCGTCCAGCAGGAATTTCCACGCTCGGTGGCCGCCTCGGGCAATCTGGTACTCGCCTCGTCGGGAAGCAATCCCCATGCCGCGCAGGGCAAGCGCGTTGCCGTTCTCTTCTCCGGCGGACCGGCGGCTGGCGGACATAATGTTGTCTGCGGCCTGAAACGGATTCTCGGCGCCGGCAATACGCTGTTCGGCGTCAAAGCGGGGCCGAAAGGTTTGCTGAAGGGCAGTTTGTTTGAAATTACCGATGCCAATGTCGATTTCATCCTCAATACCGGTGGTTTCGATTTTCTCGGTTCGGACCGCACCAAAATCAAATCCGATGAACAGTTCGCACAAGTCCGCGAAACCTGTATCAAGCACAACCTCGATGCCATCGTCGTAGTCGGCGGTGATGATTCGAACACCAACGCCGCGGTATTGGCCGAGTCGCTGTTCACCGGCGTCAAAGCCGACGGATCGGGCGTACAGGTGATCGGTGTTCCGAAAACCATCGACGGTGACCTGCAGATCGGCGACCTGCTGTCGATTTCTTTCGGTTTCGATACCGCCACCCGCATCTACAGCGAAATGGTCGGCAACATCCTGCAGGACACCAGTTCGTCGCTCA
>CAYRXO010000164.1:0-8047 GCA_964428215.1 uncultured Candidatus Accumulibacter sp.
ATCAGCGGCTCGGAGAGGAAGGGCCGGATGACGTTCGGCGCAATCGTCGGAATGGCTTCTTCCGTTCTTTCGACGTGAATCTGCGGTACCAGTTTGGCGTCGCGCTGCAGGCGCAGTCGCGGCGCTCCCTGCCCGTCGCGATCGAGCAGAATGATGTCGCCCGGATAAATGCGGTGCGGATTGGCGACCTCGGAACGGTTCATCCGCCAGACGTCAGGCCAGCGCCAGGGGTCCTTGAGAAATTTGCTCGACAATCCCCAAAGTGTGTCACCAGGCAAAACGATATGCCGTGCTGGCGCACCGTCGGCGAGTTGGATGGGTTGGCCGGCGGCACTGCACAGCAGGCTGGCGGTGACCAGAAGGAAGGCGGACAGAAAACGGATCATCGTGTTATCCTCGTGCGAGCAGTCGCCTGCAGCGGGTGATTGGCTGGCAATGGTGAGCGTGAAAGCCGCCTGAAGACACTCACGACTCTTTTGCCCCTTGCGGGAGCGGTCGGAGGTGAGAGGAAACGGGCAAAATTTTCATGCTTGTCAGGGGGTGGCTGGAATGCCAATGCCGTTTGCCGGAACGTTTGCCGACGGCATGCCTCTTGCGGCGCGCAACGTGTCAGGAGACGGCGGCAGTTTCGCTACCTTACGTTTGATTGTGCACTTAGATAATTCACTGATCAAGTTTTATATGCCTTTATTGTCGATCCTCCGCTATCCCGATCCCCGGTTGAAAAAAATCGCCTCACCGGTGACGACCATCGACGACCGCATCCGCCGTCTGGCACGTGACATGGCCGAGACGATGTACGAAGCGCCCGGTATCGGGCTGGCGGCCACGCAGGTCGATGTTCATCAGCAGGTGATCGTCATCGACATCTCGGAAACGCATGATCAGCTGCTGACCTTGATCAATCCCGAAATTCTGGACAGTGACGGCGCCCAGATCGGCGAAGAAGGCTGCCTGTCGGTTCCCGGCATCTACGACAAGGTCGAGCGCGCCGCCAGCGTCCGTGTACGTTATCTCGACCTCGACGGCCAGGAGCAGACGCTGGCTGCCGACGAGCTGCTGGCGGTGTGTATCCAGCACGAAATCGACCACCTGCAAGGACGCGTTTTCGTCGACCATCTGTCGCAACTGAAACAGGTGCGCATCAAGAATCGTCTGGCCAAGCAGGCACGGATCACCGCATGAGATTGAGTTTCGCCGGTACGCCGGCGTTTGCTGCCGTCGCCTTGCGCGCACTGCTCGACGCCGGTCAGCGGGTCGAGCTGGTGTTGACGCAACCGGACCGCGCGTCGGGGCGCGGCATGACCTTGCAGTCTTCACCGGTCAAGCAGTTGGCCGAGTCAGCCGGCATCGACGTTTTTCAGCCGCCGACGCTGCGCGATCCCGCCGCGCAGGAGCGACTGCGTGCGGCCGCGTGCGATCTGCTGATCGTCGCCGCTTACGGTCTGATCCTTCCGCAAGCGGTGCTCGACATACCGCGTTTCGGCGGCATCAACATCCACGCCTCACTGCTGCCACGCTGGCGCGGTGCAGCACCAATCCAGCGCGCGCTGCTTGCCGGCGACACACAGACTGGCATCTGCATCATGCAGATGACCGCCGGGCTCGATTGCGGCCCGCTCCTGCTGGCGGAAAGCCTGCCGATCGCCGCCGACGACAGCGCCGGTTCGCTGCACGACAAGCTGGCGGCACTTGGCGCACGTCTCTTGTTGCAGACCTTGCAGGCATCCTGGCCGCTGCCGATGACGCCGCAGCCGGAGGTCGGCATCACCTACGCCGCGAAAATCGACAAACAGGAAGCGCGGCTCGACTGGCGCCTGCCGGCGGAGCAACTGGAACGCCAGGTGCGCGCTTTCAATCCCGTACCGGGCGCCTTCCTGATTTTTGACGGGCGACCGATCAAGGTCTGGCGTGCCGAGGTGCTGAAAGATGTCGGCGGCACGGCGGGAATGGTACTCGCCGTCGGACGACAGGGGATTGATGTCGCCTGTGGCGCCGCCGCTTTGCGACTGACCGAATTGCAGAAGGCGGGCGGCAAGCGGCTGCCGGCAGCGCAGTTTCTAGCTGGAGTAGCGCTACGCGCTGGCGAGATGTGCCGCGTTGGCGCTTGAAATCCGTTTCGTTTGCCGCATCTGACGCACACTGTCCTCAGCGGAAAGGAGTCCGCAATGCTCGGTAACTGGTTGAAAACTTCCTTGCTGATGGCGGCGATCGTCGCGTTGTTCGGCATCGTCGGCGCGCTGATCGGCGGTAAATCGGGAATGCTGCTTGCCTTGTTGATCGGCGGGGCGATGAACCTGTTCGCCTACTGGTTTTCGGATCAGATGGTGCTCAAGATGTACAACGCCCGCCAGGTCGATGAAACCTCGGCGCCGCAGTTTTACCGCACGATCCAGGAATTGGCGGCCAATGCCGGCTTGCCGATGCCGCGCGTGTACCTGATCGACGAAGCGCAGCCGAATGCCTTTGCCACCGGCCGCAACCCGCAACATGCGGCCGTCGCGGCGACGACCGGTATTTTGCAATTGCTCAGCGCGCGCGAAATACGCGGCGTGATGGCGCACGAGCTGGCGCATGTTCAGCACCGCGACATCCTGATCTCGACGATTTCGGCGACCATGGCCGGGGCGATTTCTTCGCTGGCCAATTTCGCCGCCTTTTTCGGTGGCCGCGATGAGAGCGGTCGGCCCAGCAATCCGCTGGCCGGACTATTGATTGCCATTCTCGCGCCGCTGGCGGCGTCGTTGATCCAGATGGCCATCTCGCGCGCGCGCGAGTTCGAGGCCGACCGCGGTGGCGCAGAAATCTCCGGCGATCCGCAAGCTCTGGCCGACGCGCTGGCCAAAATCGAAGCCTACGCCCAGGGCATACCGCTGGCGCCGGCCGAAGCGAACCCGAGCACCGGCCAGATGATGATCATCAATCCTTTGTCCGGGGGCGGATTGAGCGGTTTGTTCAGCACCCATCCGGCGACGGCGGAACGCGTCGCCCGTCTACGGGCAATGGCCGCGCACAGACGCTGACGTTTCACGTGAAACAGCGCGTGCTGTAGAAATCATTGCCCGCTCAGCGCAAGCCGCTGTCGCGCAGCAGTCGTCGCAGCAAATCGGCCAGCCGGCAGCCGGCGAGGACGATTCGCTGATTGGCGATTTCCTTGCTGCGCGTGTCGAACTCGGTGCTGATCGTCGGCACTTTGGCGTTGCCGGGCGGATAAGCGTCGCGTTCGGCAATTCGCCAGCTCTCGTGCAGCCACTGCGTTGCAGGAATTGAAATCAAGTTCTGTCCGAGCGGATAACGCCGGATCAATGCGTCAGCGCGTTGTGCAAGACTTTCACCACGCAGCCACGGTGCCCCGGACAAACCGTCCCAATAACGATGCAGATTGTCGGCCGGTTCGTGTGCCGTGGCGAACGGGTTGTCGATGGTCACTTCGTTGCCGCCCCGGTCGCTGCGTCCATCTTTAGCATAACGGCTGGCAGCATGCAGCGGCTGATGCGCGTCGCCGACCAGATGAATCAGCCATGGCAGGGCATAAGCCCGCTTGGCCAGCGGCGTCCCGCGCCAACCAACGGCGTCGATCAGCGCGAGCAGCTGCTTGTCGAGCACGCCATCGGATGGCTGACTGCGGCTGTCCGGCGGAATCGGTCGGTCGACATAATGCCAGTGCCGGCGACGCTCCATATCCGGAAATCCGGGCAAGGTCGGCGTCGGGGTTTCGCCAACCGAGTAGAAACGCGCGTCATGGCGAATATCGTCGGGCCAGGTCGATGCCTCGACAAAGGCGTTCAAATCCTGGTCGTCCTCCTGCCCCTGTGTTTGCCAGTGTGGATAGTCGGGATGCTGGCGTAACAGTTTGCCGGTCGCTGCACGACTGGGCCCGTCGAGCTGCTGCCAGGCGATCCGTGCGATCAGGCGATGACCGGCCGCATTCCAGGCGAAGACCGGCCAGGAAAAAATCAGCAGAAATAACGAGCAAGGCAGAATACGCCAACGATTCATAGATGTTTTCATTCCCTGAATTATGGCGCTTGTTGGCCATGGCGTGGCTGACTCGCGGTATTGCGGCATCGTGCTAAACTCACCGACTCATCGACAGGAGTTCCTGCAGGCCGTGCCACTTTCATCACCACCGACTTCACGGGCGAGGCGGGTTGTCAAACGAGAAGCGGCAGGAGCGGTAACCGTCATCACGGTGCAGCCGTCTTCGACCAGCAAGCTGCCGCCGGATTCGCTGGCCTGCAGCCTGTTTTTGGCTGCCCGCATCGTCGCCGCTGTGCGTAACGGCAGCAGCCTGACGCAGGCGTTGGGCATCCTGCGCGACCATCCACCCGTCGCGCGTGCCGCAGCACAGGAAATCAGCTACGGCACCTTGCGCAGTCATGGGCTGGGCGAATTCATTCTCGCTCGTTTGCTCGATCGACCGCTCGGCGATGTCGACAGCGAGTCCTTGCTGCTCGTCGCACTCTATCGACTGCGTACACGGCCGGAAGCGGTACATACCGTCGTCGATCAGGCAGTCACCGCCGCCGGCGAATTCGCCGGCGGCGCCTACAAGAAACTGGTCAACGCGCTGCTGCGCAACTATCTGCGCCAGCAATCGACGATCGACGCGGCCAGTGCCGACGATGATGTCGCGGGCCATCGACACCCGCGCTGGTGGTTACAGCGCCTGCAGCGCGCCTATCCGGCGGATTGGCAGGCCATCGTGGCCGCCGACAACGACCAGCCACCAATGACTTTGCGTGTCAATCGGCAACGCAGCACTGTCGCCGATTACACGACGCGGCTGACGGAACACGGTCTGGCCTGTCGCTCCCTGGGCGGCGATGCGCTGATTCTCGACAAGCCGGTGCTTGTCGAACGTTTGCCCGGCTTTGCCGACGGCTGCGTCTCGGTTCAGGACGCCGGCGCACAACGCGCCGGCGAGTGGCTGCGGCCCGCTGCGGGCCAGCGGGTGCTCGATGCCTGCGCCGCGCCGGGCGGCAAAACCGCCCACCTGCTGGAGATGGCCGACATCCGGTTGACGGCACTCGACAACGATAGACTGCGCGCGCAGCGCATCAGCGACAATCTGCAGCGGCTCGGTCTATCGGCGAGTGTCCAGGTAGCCGACTGTCGGGAAAGTGCGTCATGGTGGGACGGGGTACCGTTCAACGCCATCCTGGCCGACGTTCCCTGTTCGGCCTCTGGCGTCGTCCGCCGACACCCCGATGCCAAATATCTGCGCCGGACAAGCGATATCCGGCGCTTTGCCCAGTTGCAAAGCGAAATACTCGACCAGCTGTGGCCGCTGCTCGCCACCGGTGGCCGGCTTCTCTACGCCACCTGCTCACTTTTTCCTGAGGAAAACGGTGCCCAGATCGACGCCTTTCTCTTTCGCCATCCCGATGCACGCCAGCAACGCCGCCAACAGTTGCTGCCCGACTCCGAACATGACGGCTTCTTTTATGCGCTGCTGGAAAAGTCGGCTTGAACTCTGGCTGGCGGTCTGGCTGCTGACACTGCTCCCACTGACGGTCAGCGCGGCGGATATCAACGTCCGCAGCGCGCAATTGTTAGCGGATGACGAAGGATATGTGCTCAACGCCGACGCCGATCTGAAACTCAACGCACGTCTCGAAGAGACCATTGCCAAAGGTGTCGCGCTCTATTTCGTCGTCGACCTGGAAATCTATCGCTCCCGCTGGTACTGGTTCGACGAGCAGGTGCTCAGCCGCAGCCGCTCCATCCAGCTGTCTTACCATGCCCTGACCCGACAATACCGATTGTCGCGCGGCGCGCTGCACCAGAGCTTTTCGACACTTGAAGACGCGCTGCGCATTCTCGCCCGCGTCCGTAGCTGGCACGTGCTCGATAAAGGCGGCCTGAAAGGCGATCAGGCGTATCAGGCGGCGGTGCGGCTGCGCCTCGACCTGACGCAGATGCCAAAGACCTTTCAGGTCAACGCGCTGGCCAACCGCGACTGGAATCTGTCCAGCGACTGGTTGCGCTGGACCTTCGGCCTGGCCGAAAACGGTCAGCTGCTTAGCGGCGACAGTAAATGAAAATCCTGGTCGTCGCCGCGGCATCATTCGGCGGCATCCTGCTCTTTCTGCTCGCTTCGGCGAGCGTCAACAGTACGCTGTTTGCCCGCCATTATCCGTGGTTGCTCGGCCTGAACGCCGTCGTCGCCCTGTCACTGCTGGCGCTGATCGCCTGGCAACTGCAGGAGCTGTGGCGTGAATATCGGGCGCAGGTTTTCGGTTCGCGGCTCAAATTGCGGCTGATGCTGACTTTCGGCTTGATTTCGGTCGTACCCGGGCTGCTGATTTACGCCGTCTCGGTGCAGTTCGTGACCAGAAGCATCGAAACGTGGTTCGACGTGCGCGTCGAAAAGGCGCTCGAATCCGGGCTCAATCTCGGGCGGAGCACGCTCGATTCACTGCTCGCCGATCTGCTCAGCAAAGCGCAGTCGATGGCGATCGAGCTCAGCGATCGCAGCGAGAATCAGCGGCGGGTTGAACTCAATCGACTGCGCGATCTGAACGGCGTGCAATCGGCGGCCCTTTATTCCAGCAGCGGCGCCTTGCTGGTCACCACGAGCAGCGATCTGAGCAAGCGTTTGCCCCTGCCGCCATCCGCTGACCAGTTGCGGCGGGCGCGTCTCGATCGCCGCTACTCGGTGATCGAAAGCCTGGGTGAAAAAGACCTGCTGTTGCGTGCCCTGGTCGTCGTGCCGTCGCCGGGACCGGCAGGCGACGTGCGCATTCTGCAACTGACCGATCCGGTACCGGCGAATCTGGCAGCCAACGCCAACAGCGTGCAGACCGTTTATGCCGACTACCAGGAACTGTCGCTCGGACGGGAAGGACTGAATCGCATCTACGCGATGACGCTGACGCTGACCGTCCTGCTGGCGCTGTTCACCGCCATCGCCCTGGCTTTCGTTCTGGCACGACGTTTGTCTGCCCCTCTGTCGATCCTCGCCGAAGGAACGCAAGCGGTGGCCTCAGGCGACTACACGCCGCGGCAGGCGGTGTACAGCAGCGATGAACTCGGCGTGCTGACGCGTTCGTTCAAACAGATGACCAGCCAGCTCGACGACGCCCGCCGCGACAACGAGCGGCAACGCGCCGAACTCGAGGCGGCGCGCGCCTACCTCGAATCGATTCTCGCCAATCTGTCGGCGGGTGTGCTGGTTTTCGATCACGGTTTCGTCTTGCGCACGATCAACGAGGGAGCGTTGACCATCCTTGCCGACGATTTCGAAGACCTGCTCAGCCAGCCGACCGAACGCTGGCCGCGTCAGCAGGTGCTCGGCGAGTCGATCCGGCGAGCGTTTGCCGAGCACGAGGACAATGAGTGGCAGGAACAGATCGAACTCGATCACCCCGGCGGACTGCCGCAAACGCTGCTGCTGCGCGGCACGCCGCTGGCTACCGGCGCCTATGGCGGCTACGTCGTCGTTTTCGACGACGTGACCAGACTGATCGCCGCCCAACGCAGCGCCGCCTGGGGGGAAGTCGCCAGACGGCTGGCGCATGAAATCAAGAATCCGTTGACGCCGATCCAGTTGTCGGCCGAGCGGCTGCAGATGAAACTCAGCGACCGGCTGACGGGCAACGACTCCGAGATGCTGACGCGTGCCACGCAGACGATCATCACCCAGGTGCAGGCGATGAAGCGGATGGTCAACGATTTCAGCGACTACGCGCGCATGCCGGCGCCGGAATTGAGCGCCGTCGATCTCAACGCGCTGGTCAGCGACGTGCTGGCGCTGTACGAAACGTCGGCGGCCCGACTCGAACCGAAACTGGCCGCCAAGCTGCCGCCGGTCTGGGGGGACGCGACGCAACTGCGCCAGATCATACACAACCTGCTGCGCAACGCCGAAGACGCCCAGGAAGACATGGCATCGCCGTGCATCGGCATCATTACCCGGCGCTGCGAGAATACGGCCGAACTGGTGATTACCGATCGCGGACCCGGTTTCCCGCCCGAATTGCTGGCGCGCGTATTCGAGCCATACGTCACCACCAAGAGCGGCGGCACCGGACTCGGTCTGGCG
>CAYRXO010000165.1:0-8038 GCA_964428215.1 uncultured Candidatus Accumulibacter sp.
CTGATCACGCCTGCACTTAAACCACGGAGCCTCTACGAAACCCGGGGCGATTCAGTCGTCCAAGCAGCGGTTTTCGGCAGGCGTCTCCCACGCCGCGCGGCAGCGCATCTCCCCTCCCCGTGGCGCTGGCTAATCGGCCGGTTCGTACAGTTCGGCGAATCGTTCGGCGGCGATGGCGTAGGCGTCGCTGCCGTCGGCGTTGTTGCTCACCAGCCAGTCGCCGGCCTGATAGGCGGTGCGCCCTTCGCTGGTCTCGATGCTGCCGGCGGCACTGGCGCGTTCGGCCCAGATCGGCGTCGTCTTGACGTAGGCGCCGCGGCCGACCTGTCGATAGGTTCTGGCGAAGGCTTCGGCGCTCACCGTATACACGTCGCCGGCGTTGTCGACCAGCCAGTCGCCCGACGGCGCGAATTGTTCGTGCCCCCATTTGCGGTAGGACAGTCCCGGCGTGTCGAGATTGATCTGTACCGCGGCGACCGCCTGGTCGGGGCGGCGGCGATAGGGGCGGCGGGAACTAGCGGACATGTGCAAATCCTCGGGTGACGGTCGCCGCGCCGTCTCGGCGCAATGGGCGGACGACCAGGTGGCGGACGGCCGGACGGCGCGGCCATGATAGCACTACGTCTGCAGGTGAATAACACCCGGCGGCGGTGCGGCGAGGATCGCCGCGCGCACGACGTCGATCGCCTGCGGGCGCGGGAAGGTCGCCCGCCAGGCGATGATCACCTGCCGTGCAGGCGCCGGGTCGCGGAACGGGCGGATCTGCAGTTGCGTCGGGTCCTGCGGCCAGGAGGCGGCGGCAGACGCGGGGACGACCGAGATGCCGGCGCCGCTGACGACCATGTAACGCACCGTTTCCAGCGAGCTGCCCTCGCGCGCGCCGTCGGTGCCTCCCAGCGCGGCGAGTTGCGGGCAGGCCTGCACCACCTGGTCGCGGAAGCAGTTGCCGTTGCCGAGCAGCAACAGGTTGGCGCCCGCCACGTCGTCGGGGTCGATCAGTGTGCGCGCGGCGAGCGGGTGCGCGGCCGGGGTGACGACGCAAAACGGTTCTTCATAGACCTTCTGCCAGACGATGCCCGCTTCGTCGAAGGGCAGCGCGACGATGATCGCGTCGAGATCGCCGCGGCGCAGTTGCGCGCCGAGATTGACGGTGAAGTTTTCCTGCAGGTAGAGCGGCATTTTCGGCGCCCGCTGGTTGAGCGCCGGGATCAGCCGCGGCAGCAGGTAGGGAGCGATGGTGTAGATGACGCCGAGACGCAGCGGGCCGAGCAGCGGGTCCTTGCCTTGCTCGGCAATCTCGCGCAGCCGGTTGGCTTCTTCGAGCACTTTTTCGGCCTGCTGGGCGATCTGCTCGCCGAGGTCGGTCAGCCGCACGTCGGCCGCCGAGCGTTCGAAGAGCGTGACGCGCAGGCGCTTTTCGACTTTTTGCACGGCGATCGACAAGGTCGGCTGGCTGACGTGGCATTTTTCGGCGGCGTGGCCGAAGTGCCGTTCGCGCGCTAGCGCGACGATGTAGCGCATCTCGGTGAGGGTCATCGCCGGACTCCGCTCAGAAGGTGATCACCTTGTCGGCAAGCAATGTCGATTCGGCCAGATCGCTCAGCGTGGCGATGCTGACGCCGTCGATCAGCGGCAGCGATTCGAGGCCGCGCGCCAGCGCACAGGTGCGGCACAGGCGGATGCTGGCGCCGCGGTTGACCAGTTCGACGATCATTTCCTGCAGGCTGCCGCGGTTGTCCGACGGCGCCTGTCCCGGCAGGCCGACGGTCACCGCGTCCGACATCATGAACAGCGAGAGTTCGACCCGTTCGCTGGCTTGTGCGATCAGCGCCGTCGCCAGGCGCAGTGCGCTGAGCATCCGTTCGCTGCCGTAGGCCGGGGCGTTGACGATCATCAGGATTTTCATGTGACTCCTTTTTTGTGGTGGTAAATGTTTCAGGCCAATCGTTCCAGATCCGCCGCGCTCAGCCAGCGCCATTCTCCGGGCGGCAAATCGGCAGGCAGCGTCAGGCTGCCGATCGCCGAGCGATGCAGCGTGTCGACGCGATTGCCGGCCGCGGCGACCATCCGTTTCACCAGATGGTATTTGCCAAGCGTAACGCTCAGGCGCAACTGGCACGGCGCCAGTTGCTCGCATGCCGTGGCGCAGAGCGGCGCTCTTTCGCCGTGCAACTGCACGCCGTCGAGTAGCGCCGTGAGCTGGTCAGCCGCCACCGGATGGCGGGTGCCGATCTCGTACACCTTGCACAGCGCCCGTTTCGGCGCCGTGCAGCGGTGGATGAACTGGCCGTCATCGGAGAAGAGCAGCAAGCCCGTGGTATCGACGTCGAGGCGGCCGACCGCTTGCGTATTGCGCAGCAGCAAGGGCCGCGGCAGCAGCGAATAAACGCTCGGGTGATGTTGTGGCTGGCGCGAACATTCGTAGCCGGCCGGTTTGTGCAGCGCCAGATAGACCTGCGCGCGGTAGGCCCAATCCTGGCCGTCGACGCGGAAGGTCAGTCCGGCCGGGTCGAGTTCCAGATCGGGATCGTCAACCGGCTGTCCGTCGAGGCTGACCCGGCCGGCGAGAACCAGCGCGCGACATTCGGCGCGGCTGCCGAAACCCTGTGAGCGGAGCATGCGGTCGATTTGCATCGGATGGGGCGGATAGATAAGGGCGGCGTCGGTCAGAGAAGACGCAACGGCGCCGGAAAAAGTGCTGGCGAATGTTTGGTATTCCACAAGGCAGGTGCAACAATAGGCTCCCTGTCCATCCACTGCAAGAAAGTCCTGTCCATGGTCGTCAAATTCACCTCAAGCACCTCCGGCCAGATTCTGATGATGTCGCCGGTGGCGCGTCAATTGCTGGAAATCGTCGGCAAGAGTTGCTCCGCGCGCGGCGTATTCACCACCGAGCAACTCCCCGACGCCATCCGCCGTCTGCAGCGCGCGGCGCATGACCCGAAAGCGCCGCCGGCACCGCCACCCGATGGCGGTAACAGCAGCAGCGAAGAAAACGAGGAAGCGAAAGTCGGCTTGGGGCAGCGCGCTTTTCCGCTGATCGAATTGTTCGAACGTACGCTGGCCGACGAGGGCTATGTGATGTGGGAGGCACCCGGCGATTTCTGAGCAGCGGCGCGCACGAGGCAACGTGTACGCCATGAAACGGGCCATGAAGCGCATCGCGGCTGCCGGCTGCCGGGCGGGGTTCTGCGCTGCGCTGCTGGCGGGTGCTGCTCCGGCAGCGCAGGCCGACGAAGTCGCCGTCGATGTCGGCCACGGGCTGCGCGACCAGGGCGCGATCAGCGCGCGCGGCAAGAGTGAATACCGCTTCAACGACCGGTTGGCGCGCCGGCTGGCCGACGAACTGGCGACGCGCGGCCTGACGGTGCGCCGCATCAACTTCGACGGGCGCATCGAGAGTCTGCCTGCCCGGCCGCAGCAGGCGGCGGGCGCCGATTTTTTCATTTCCATCCATCACGACTCGGTGCAGCCGCATCTGTTGCGCGACTGGCAATGGCAGGGTGCGCCGCAAACCTACAGTGACGAACACGCCGGCTTTGCGTTGTTCGTCTCGCATGCCAACCCCGACCTGCCGACCAGCCTGCTGTGCGCCTCGGCGATCGGCGCGCGGCTGCGGCGTCTCGGCTTCACGCCGGCGCGGCATCATGCCGATCCGACGGCACGCAAGCCGCGCCAGCCGGCCGACACCCAGAATGCGGTCTATTACTACGACAATCTGATCGTGCTTTACCGGACGAGCGTGCCGGCACTGCTTTTCGAGGCCGGCGTGATCAAGAATCGCGCCGAAGAACTATTGCTCGAAGATGCGGCCTATCAACGACGCATGGTCGACGCCATGGCCACCGGCATTGCCGCCTGTCTGTTTGCCGGCACCTGAAGCCGCCATGGCGTTTTGCCGGTGAAGGCTGGTGCTGGACAGAATGTTTTTGCGAATTCATCGATGATCTCTATTTCCTCACTGTTGCCTGCCGGCCGCGCGAGTCGTCTCGCGTTGGCCCTGGCGCTGCTCATTGCCGCCGTTACCGGCTTTTATTTCTTGCGTACGCCCCCGCGCGCACCGGCTGCGGCCGCGCCGGCGGTCAAACCAGCGCTCACCGTCAGCCTGACCGGCCCGCAAACGCTCGACTGGCCGCAGATCCTGCCGGCCAGCGGCAGCATCTTCGCCTGGCAGGAAGCGGTGATCGGCGCCGAGATCAGCAATTACCGGCTGACCGAGGTGCTGGCGCAGGTCGGCGACACGGTGCGCAAGGGACAGGTCCTGGCGCGCATCGCCAGCGATACCGTCGAGAGCGAATTCAACGAGAGTCAGGCGGCGGTCGCCGAACAGCAGGCGGCAGCGGCCGAGGCGAAAAACAACGCCGCACGCTCGCGCGAACTGCGCGCGCAGGGTTTTTACAGCCAACAGCTCGACGCGCAGTACCAGACGGCGGCGCAGACCGCCGGCGCGCGGCTGGCGGCGGCGCAGGCGCGCCGGCAGGCCGCCGAACTGCGCCTGCGCAAGACGCAGGTGCTCTCTCCCGACGACGGAGTCATTTCGGCGCGCAGCGCCACCGTCGGCTCGCTGACGCAGCCGGGGCAGGAACTGTTCCGGCTGATCCGCGGCGGGCGACTCGAATGGCGCGCCGAAGTGCCGTCGGCCGATCTGGCCAGCGTGCAGCCGGGGCTGGTCGCCTCGCTCAGCACGCCGACCGGCCAGCGTGTCACGGGGCGGGTGCGCGCCGTCGCGCCGAGCGTCGATGCGCAGACGCGCAACGGGTTGGTTTACGTCGATCTGCCGCCGACCGGCGCCGTGCGCGCCGGGATGTTTGCGCGCGGCGAATTCGAGCTGGCGCGCCGGCCGGCGCTGACCCTGCCGCAAAGCGCCGTCGTGCTGCGCGACGGCGCCGCTTATGTCTTCCGTCTCGAAAACGAAAACCGCGTCGCACAGACGAAAGTCGCGCTCGGCCGGCGGCTCGCCGAGCGCGTCGAGATCGTCGACGGCCTGCCGCCATCGGCGCGCGTCGTCGCCAACGGCGCCGGTTTTCTGGCCGACGGCGACGTGGTGCGCGTCGTCGAGGAAAGCGCAACGCCATGATCAACTTTTCCGCGTGGTCGATCCGCAATCCGACGCCGGCGATCCTGCTGTTCATCGTGCTGACGCTGTTCGGCGTCGTCTCCTTCCGGGCGATGAAGATCCAGCAGTTCATGGATATCGATCTGCCGACGGTCGCCGTCACCGCCGTGCTGCCCGGCGCCGCGCCGGGGCAACTGGAAAGCGAAGTGGCGCGCAAGCTCGAAAATTCGCTGGCCACGCTGCAAGGCATCAAGCATCTGTACACCAAAATCCAGGACGGCACGGTGGTGGTCACCGTCGAATTCCGCCTCGAAAAAGCGGTGCAGGAAGCGGTCGACGACGTGCGCGACGCCGTGGCGCGCATCCGCTCCGATCTGCCGGGGGATCTGAAGGACCCGACGGTCACCCGCATCACGCTCTCCGGCGCGCCGATCCTGACCTATACCATCGCTTCCAGCCGGCTCGACGACGAAGCGCTGAGCTGGTTCGTCGACAATACCGTCAGCAAGGCAATTCTCGGCGTGCGCGGCGTCGGCGCGGTGGCGCGCGTCGGCGGCGTCAGCCGTGAAGTGCGCGTCGAACTCGATCCGGCGCGGCTGTTGGCGCTCAACGCCAGCGCGGCCGACATTTCGCGGCAGCTGCGCCAGGTGCAGCAGGAAGCATCCGGTGGCCGCGCCGACATCGGCGGTCTCGAACAATCGGTGCGCACCATCGCCACCGTGCGCAGCGCCGCCGAACTGGCGGCGATGGACATCGTCCTTGCCGACGGCCGGCGGGTGCGCCTCGACCAGCTGGCGACGGTCAGCGACACGGTCGCCGAACAGCGCTCCGCGGCGCTGCTCGACGGCCAGCCGGTAGTCGGCTTCGAAATCACGCGCAGCCGCGGCGCCGGCGAGGTCGAAGTCGCCGCGCAGGTGCGCGCCAGTCTCGACAAGCTGCGCGGCGAAAATCCGCACATCCGCATCACCGAAGCGTTCAACTTCGTCGACCCGGTCGAGGAAAACTTCACCGGTTCGATGTCGCTGCTCATCGAAGGCGCCGTCCTGGCGGTGATCGTCGTCTGGCTGTTCCTGCGCGACTGGCGCGCGACGCTGGTCTCGGCGACGGCGCTGCCGCTGTCGATCATCCCGGCGTTTGCGGTGATGTACCTGCTCGGCTTCACACTCAACGTCGTCACGCTACTGTCGATGTCGCTGGTCGTCGGCATCCTGGTCGACGACGCGATCGTCGAAATCGAAAACATCATGCGCCACCTGGCGATGGGCAAGACGCCGTTTCAGGCGGCGCTCGAAGCCGCCGACGAAATCGGCCTGGCGGTGATCGCCACCACCTTCACGCTGATCGCCGTCTTTCTGCCGACGGCGTTCATGAGCGGCGTTCCCGGCAAGTTCTTCGTCCAGTTCGGCTGGACGGCGGCGATCGCCGTCTTCTTCTCGCTGGTCGTCGCCCGCCTGCTGACACCGATGATGGCCGCCTATCTGCTGCGGCCGCCGGCCGGCGAACGCGCCGAACCGCGCTGGCTGCGCGCCTATCTCGCCGCCGTCGAGCGCTGCCTGCGCCACCGCTGGCAGACGCTGCTGGCGGCGCTGGCCTTTTTCGTCGGCGCGCTGGCGTTGGTGCCGCTGCTCGACAAGGGCTTTCTGCCGCCGGACGACGTTTCGCAAAGCCAGGTTTATCTGGCGCTGGCGCCGGGCAGCACCTTTGCCGATACCTGGCGTGCCGCCGAAAAGGCGCGACTGATCGTCCAGCGCCATCCGCAGGTGAAGAGGGTATACACCGCCATCGGCGGCGGTGCGGCCGGCAGCGATCCCTTCGTCGCGCGCGGTGCCGCCGAAGTGCGCAAGGCGACACTGACGCTGACCTTGACGCCGCGCGATGAGCGGCGCGGAATCAGCAAGGCCGACATCGAGCGCGATCTGCGCCAGGCGCTGAACGATCTGCCCGGCGCGCAGATCAAGGTCGGCCTCGGCGGCTCGGGCGAAAAGTATCTGCTGGTGCTGGCCGGCGAAAACGGCGACGTGCTCGCCGCACATGCCCGGCAGGTCGAACGCGAATTGCGCAGCCTGCCGGGGATCGGCGCCGTCACCTCGACCGCCAGTCTGGTGCGCCCGGAACTGATCGTCCGCCCCGACTTCGCGCGCATGGCCGACCTCGGCGTCACTTCAGCGGCGATCGCCGACACCTTGCGCGTCGCGACGGCCGGCGACTACGAGCAGAGCCTGGCCAAGCTCAATCTCGCGCAGCGGCAAATTCCGATCGTCGTCAGCCTGCCGCCAGCGGCACGCCAGGAACTGGCGCTGCTCGGCCGGCTGACCGTCCCTGGCAAGCACGGCCCGGTGATGATCGCCAACGTCGCCACGCTGAGCATCGCCAGCGGACCGGCGGAAATCGACCGATACGACCGGCTGCGCAACATCAATTTCGAAATCGAACTCAACCAGCAGCCGCTCGGCGAGGTCGAGCAACGCGCGCTCGCCTTGCCGAGTCTGCAGAGTCTGCCGCCCGGCGTGCTGCAGACGACGATGGGCGACGCCGAGGCGATGGGCGAACTGTTCCAGAGTTTCGCGCTGGCGATGGCCACCGGCGTGCTATGCATCTACGTCGTGCTGGTGCTGCTGTTCAAGGATTTCGTGCAGCCGCTCACCATACTTGCCGCGCTGGTGCTGTCGGTTCCCGGCGCCTTTCTGGCGCTGTTCATCACCCGGCTGGCCTTGTCGATGCCGTCGATGATCGGCCTGATCATGCTGATGGGCATCGCCACCAAAAATTCGATCCTGCTCGTCGATTACGTGCTGCTGGCCCGCCGCGAGCACGGCCTCGACCGCTGGGACGCGCTGCTCGACGCCTGCCGCAAGCGCGCGCGCCCGATCGTGATGACCACTGTCGCCATGGGCGCCGGCATGCTGCCGATCGCCCTCGGTCTCGGCACCGACCCGAGCTTCCGCGCGCCGATGGCCATCGTCGTCATCGGCGGGCTGATCA
>CAYRXO010000166.1:0-7978 GCA_964428215.1 uncultured Candidatus Accumulibacter sp.
GGGTCGGCAATCACAGCCAAATTCTCGCAGCACTTGAATTGTTCTGCGTTTCCTTTGGCGCAGATGGCCGATGTTGCCCGGCAGGGCTATTGGCTGGCTGTCGCCGCCGCTGTCTTGCGGTCTGCTACCGGGAGTTTTCCGGCAGAGCCTGCTCGACGCCGGACGGGCGGCCGAGCAGGTGCTGTTGCTGGATGATCTACGGCGTGGCGAGCCGCTGTACATCGGCAATGCGCTGCGCGGCTTGCTGCCGGTCGTCCTCGATCAATGACGCCTAACCGGAAGGCAGGCTGTCCTGCAGCCGCTGGCGTTGCGGTTCGAGTTTTTCCAGGGTGGCGATAAAGTCGGCCAGCCGCTTTTTCTCCTGTTCGACGACGGCGGCCGGCGCGCGGGCGACGAAACGCTCGTTGGCCAGTTTGTCCCGGGCTTTGCCGATTTCGCCGCGCAGCCGGGCGATTTCCTTGTCCAACCGTTCGCCCTCGGCGGCGAGGTCGATTTGCACCTGCAGCATCAGGCGCGTTTCGCCGACGATGGCGATCGGCGCCTGCGCAGCGTCGGGCAGCGCGGCGACGATTTCCACCGCCGACAGCTTGCACAGTGCTTTGAGGTAGGGCGCCAAATCAGCGAGCAACGTCTTCTCGCCTTGCAACAGCAGCGGCACGCGCACGGCCGGCGACAGATTCATTTCGCCGCGCAGGTTGCGGCAAGCGTAGGCCAGGTCCTTGAGTTGCTGGATGCGCGTTTCACTGTCGGTATCGATGCGCTCGTTCTGTGCTTGCGGATAAGCGGCGAGCATGATCGAGTCGTGCGTCTGGCGGCCGGCGATCGGGGCGACTGCCTGCCACAGTTCTTCGGTGATGAAGGGCAGCAAGGGGTGTGCCAGGCGCAGAACGGCTTCGAGTACGCGGGCCAGAGTCCGACGAGTGGCGCGCAACACGGCAGCGTCGTCGCTCTGCAATTGCGTTTTCGCCAGTTCGACGTACCAGTCGCAGAATTCGTCCCAGACAAATTCGTAGATCGCCCGCGCGAGCAGATCGAAGCGGTAGTCGCCAAAGTGCTGCGCGACCGCCGCTTCCGTTCTTTGCAACGCGCTGACGATCCAGCGGTCGGCGAACGAGAAACGCAGTTGCGTCGAACAGGCGGCTGGTGATTCGGCATCGAGCGCCAGATCCTGACCGGCGGTATGCATCAACACGAAGCGGCTGGCATTCCACAGCTTGTTGCAGAAATTCCGGTAACCCTCGCAACGGCCGAGGTCGAATTTGATGTCGCGTCCCGGGCTGGCCAGCGACAGGAAGGTGAAACGCAAGGCGTCGGTGCCGAACGCCGGGATACCGTTTGGATATTCCTTGCGCGTGCGCTTTTCGATCTGCTCGGCCTGTTTCGGATTCATCAGGCCGCTGGTGCGTTTCTCGAGCAGCGTCGGCAGGTCGATACCGTCGATCAGATCGATCGGGTCGAGGACGTTGCCCTTCGACTTGCTCATCTTCTGGCCTTCGGCGTCGCGGATCAGGCCGTGGACGTAGACGTGCCGGAAGGGAATCTTGCCGGTCAGATGGCGGGTCATCATCACCATGCGCGCGACCCAGAAAAAGATGATGTCGAAGCCGGTGACCAGCACCGTCGATGGCAGATACAGATCGATGGCCGGATTGGATACCGCCGGCCATTGCGGTGTCCAGTCAAGCGTCGAAAACGGCCACAAAGCACTCGAATACCAGGTGTCGAGCACGTCCGGGTCGCGCTGCAAGGGGCCGTCGTAGCCTTGCGCGGCGGCGGCCTGGCGCGCTTCCTGCTCATCGTGCGCGACGAACAGTTCGCCGTTGCTGCCGTACCAGGCCGGGATCTGGTGGCCCCACCACAATTGGCGGGAAATGCACCAGTCCTGGATATTGTTCAGCCACTGGTTGTAGGTGTTGACCCAGTTTTCCGGGAAGAAGCGGATTTCTCCCGAGGCGACGCAAGCCAGTGCCTTGCCGGCGATGCTGCTGCCGTCGGCACCGGCTTTGCTCATCGCGACGAACCACTGATCGGTGAGCATCGGTTCGATGATCGATCCCGTACGGTCGCCGCGCGGCACTTTCAGCGCATGCGCATCGACTTTGGCGATCAGACCGAGCGCTGTCAGGTCGTCGACCACCCGCTGACGCGCCACGAAGCGATCGAGGCCACGATAGGCGGCCGGCGCGTGGTCGTTGATGCGTGCGTCGAGGGTCAGGATCGGGATCATCGCCAGCTTGTGGCGCTGACCGACGGCGTAGTCGTTGAAATCGTGCGCCGGCGTCACCTTGACGCAGCCGGTGCCGAAATTCAGGTCGACGTAGGCGTCGGCGATGATCGGAATCTCGCGCTCGCACAAGGGCAGTTTGACGGTCTTGCCGAGCAGGTGTCGGTAACGTTCGTCTTCCGGGTTCACCATCACCGCCGTATCGCCGAGCATCGTTTCCGGACGGGTGGTGGCGACGGTCAGGCTCCCGCTGCCGTCGGCCAGCGGATAGCGGATGTGCCAGAGATGACCGGCTTCTTCCTCCTGCACCACTTCCAGGTCGGAAACAGCGGTCTGCAATACCGGGTCCCAGTTCACCAGCCGCTTGCCGCGATAGATCAGCCCTTCGTTGTACAGGCGGACGAAGGTTTCGGTGACGATCTTCGACAGGCCGCTGTCCATGGTGAAGCGTTCGCGCTGCCAGTCGGGCGAGGTGCCGAGACGACGCATCTGCCGGGTGATGGTATCGCCGGAATAGGCTTTCCATTCCCAGACTTTTTCCAGGAATTTCTCGCGCCCGAGGTCGTGCCGCGAAATGCCCTGCGCGTCGAGCTGCCGTTCGACGACGATCTGCGTGGCGATGCCGGCGTGATCAGTACCGGGTTGCCAGAGCGTGTTGTCGCCGCGCATGCGATGGTAACGGGTCAGCGCGTCCATGATCGCCTGGTTGAAACCATGGCCCATGTGCAGCGTGCCGGTGACGTTCGGCGGCGGCAACAGGATGCAGAAGGCGCGGTCGATGGCGGGATCGAGACCGGCGGCGAAGTAGCCGGCCGATTCCCAAACGGGATACCAGCGACGCTCGATGTCGGCCGGTTCGAAGCTCTTGGCGAGTTCCATGCGGGTTGGGGTAGAGAGGGGAAAGATATGGATTATAGCGGATCGCTTCCGCGCCCCGTCGGCCGGCAATTCAAGCCGGTAAACCCATCGTCATGACATTGGCGGCATCGCGGGAAGCTGCCATCAGTTCAAAAAAAAAGCCCCGGCTGGCGGGGCTGTGTCATGCTTGACGGACCGGGAATCAGAATGCCAGCGAATACTGCGCGCCCAGAATCCAGACACTGGAATTGTAATCGCCGATCACCGTGCCACGGTTGGTCAAGGGATTCGCCGTCGTCTGGTTGTTGTTGATCTTGGTGTTCGGGATATATAAATAGGCGGCACCGAGTTCGAGCGAATGTTCTTTCGCCGGTTTCCATTGCGCGCCAAAGGTGAGCCAGGTGCGATTGTTGTCCGGCAAGGACACCAGCCGGCTATTTTCGTTTCTGACCGGTGACTGGTCGTAGGCTAATCCGAACATCAGTTTCCACGTATCGGACAAGGCATAATTGGCTCCCAGTGCCACGCGGTAGGTATTCCGGAAGTCGGCCTGGATGGTCTGCGCCGTCACACCATTCTGCAGACCCGAGGTGCGGATGATGTCGATATTCTTGATCGAGCTCCAGCCGGTCCAGGAAATGTCACCCAGCATTTCCCAGCGATCGCTCAAGCGCTGCGCTACGCTGACAACGAAAGTGGCGGGGACTTTCAGATCCGCCTTGACGTCGCTTTGACCGCCACCGCCTGCCAGCGCCGCCTGCGTCGCATTGCCGGCCGGCGACCCGTCACTGCTCAAACTGGCCGTACCAGTGGTGTGATAAAGAATCGCCGAACGATACGAAACGCCGACTTTGGTCGCCGGCGACAGGGTGAACAAGGCGCCGATGTTCCAACCCCAGGCATCGTCGTCGATTTTCAGATGTGCAGTTACCCCGGCCAAACCGGGGCTGGCAACACCCACCTGCCGATAATAGTCAGCCTGCAGCCGTTGCCAGTTCAAACCGCCGCCGACCGACACCTTGTCATTGATCCGATAGGCAATCGACGGGTTGAGGTTGATCGTCTTGATGTCGAATTCGTCCGATTGCGCGCTACCTTTCCACGGTTGATCATACTTGGTCGACAAACCGAACGGCGCGCCGAGACCGAAACCGAGATACAAATCCCTTGTCACGCCCCAGGACAAATAGCCATTGGGAATCGCCTTGACGCTGCCGGCATCGCCCCCGTGACCTGTGCCGTTGAAGACGCCGACACTCGATCCCTGATCGTTGAACTTGAAACTGGGCTTGACCAAGGTCACTCCGCCGGAAACTTCGCGCGACTGCAACTGTGTCATTCCGGCCGGATTCCAAAAAATCGTGCTGGCATCATTGGCTTTGGCCGCCGAACCGGCATATGCGCTTCCCAGACCGCTGCCTTGCTCCATCAGCTGGAATCCCGAGGCGACGGTGCCACCCGAAAAGGCGGCCAGGACCAGCACGGCCAAGGTTTTGCCGGCAAAAGAATCGATGGTCGTCTTGTCATCCCCTGTGAAACACTTAGCCATGAGTTCTCTCCTTATGGATGGAAAATCGCCCCGATTCTCTGTCGCAGGCTGAAAATTGTTCCGAATCATGATCCTAAGTCGGCAAACAAAAAAAATCTCGGCTATCTCGACTCGCGGGCCTGCGCATTGCTCCATTTGTCAGATTCTTGCCACAGCAATTTGCCGGCGACTTGCAACGCTCAGGCCGTACGGTCGGGATGGTCAAATCGTACAGCGGTAGAAACGTTCACCGTCGGCGACCAGCTGCTGCAAGAGCGGCGCCGGGGCCCAGAAGTCGGCTCCCAGCCGTTCGGCATAGCCTTCGATAGTGGCCAAGAGGCGCGGCAAGCCGAGCTGATCGGCGTAGAACAGCGGTCCGCCGCGCCATTTCGGAAAGCCATAGCCGTTCAGCCAGACCATGTCCACATCGACCGCCCGGGCGGCGACGCCTTCGGCGAGGATCTTCGCCGCTTCGTTGATCAGCGAATAGACGCAGCGTTCGACGATCTCCTGGTCGCTGATCGTCCGCCGCGTGATGCCGCGCGCCTGCGAATGGGCGACAATCAATTCCTCGATCGCCGGATCAGGTTGCGGCGTGCGTTTGCCATCCTCGTAGCGATACCAGCCGGCACCGGTTTTCTGTCCCAGGCGACCGAGCAGACATACCTGGTCGAGCAGGTCGCAATCGCGTACGCCTGGTTTGCGCAAATGCGCCCGCGCTTGCCGATTGCGCCAGCCGATATCCAGTCCGGCCAGATCGCTGACGGCGAATGGCCCCATCGGAAAACCGAAATCGACCAGCGCCGTATCGACCTGTTGCGGCAGCGCGCCTTCTTCGAGCAGGAACCACGCTTCACGCGTGCGTTGCGCGAGCATGCGGTTGCCGACGAAACCGTCGCAGCCTCCCACCAGCACGGCCACTTTGCCGAGTTGTCGGCCGAGCTTCATCACCGTCGACAGAATGTCCGGCGCCGTTTTCGCGGTGCGCACGTTTTCAAGTAGACGCATGACGTTGGCCGGGCTGAAGAAATGCATGCCGACCACCTCCTGAGGTCGGCGCGTGAATTCGGCGATCTGCGCCACGTCGAGATACGAGGTGTTGGTGGCCAGAATCGCCCCTGGTCTGGCGATCGCGTCGATCTGTTCGAAAACCTGACGCTTGACCTCGAGATCCTCGAATACCGCTTCTACGATCAGGTCGACGTCGCTCAGTTCGGCCCAGTCGAGCGTCGGACGAATGCGTGCCAGACGCTTGTCCATCTCTTCGATCGTCAAACCGCCACGTGCAGCGCTGGCCTGATAATTCTTGCGGATCGTCGTCATACCGCGCTCAAGGGCAGCGGTTTCGACGTCCTTGAGCCGCACGTCGAAACCGGCGTTGGCAAAACACATGGCAATCCCGCCGCCCATCGTTCCGGCACCGAGTACGGCGACGCGTTCGATCTTGCGCGTCGGCAGGTCCTCCGGCAGCCCCGGCACTTTCGCCACTTCGCGCTCGCCAAAAAAGGCGTTGCGTAAGGCCGCCGCCTGCGGCGACGCACGCCGCTCGAGAAACAGTTGCCGCTCACGCTGCACACTTTCGGCGAAAGGCAGCGTCGCCGCTGCCTCGACTGCGTCGATCGCCGCCAACGGCGCCAGCAAATGCCGCTGCTTGAGCGCCGCCTGACGACGTGCCTGCTCGAAAACCGCTGCCTCGACCGCTGCGACGGGCAGTTCAGAGCTACGCCGCGGCGCTTGTCCTTGCGCCAGCAACCGGCGCGCGGCGCTGACGGCCGCCGCCTGCAGATCACCGTCGGCGATTTCATCGATCGCTCCCATCGCCAGCGCCTCGCTGGCGCTCACCGGCTCGCCGCTGACGATCATGCGCAGGGCTTGTTCGACGCCGACCAGACGCGGCAGACGCTGCGTGCCGCCCGCGCCCGGAATGACGCCGAGCTTGACTTCCGGCAGACCGATCTTTGCGCCGGCCGTGGCAATGCGGTAATGGCTGGCCAAAGCGATTTCACAGCCGCCGCCGAGCGCTGTGCCGTGCAGCGCGGCGATTACCGGTTTGCCGGCCTCTTCGATCGCCTGCGTCAGCTCGGGCAAGTGCGGCGCTTCTGGAGGACGGTCAAACTCGCTGACATCGGCACCGGCAATGAAGGTACGGCCGGCGCAGAGAATGACCATTGCCCGCACGTCGGGGTCAGCCGTCGCGCGTCTGACCCCGTCGAGCAGATCGGCACGTAGCGCCCGTGACAAGGCATTGACCGGTGGATTGTCGATGGTGAACAAGGCGATGCGATCATCGCAACGATAGTTGACCAGGGCTGAAGTCATTCTGGATACTCCGCAGGGATTAACTGCCGATTGAAAGTGAAAGGTCGTTAGACGACAGACAATACGCCCCTTGGTTCTGTCAGGGGCTGGGGAAAAGAAAAACAGACAGGGTTAGCGTTTACGGGGCGCTTTCAAACCCGCCCGATCTGGCAAAAACGACAAGCGGACGCCACTCGACGAAGCGTCCACAGCAAGCGGTCGTTCGTCGCTGACGCGCACTCGCGTCAGCGACGAACGACACACCCGCGACCGGTCAGAGCGCTTCGAAAATGCCTGCGGCGCCCATGCCGTGACCGATGCACATGCTGACCATGCCGTATTTCATCTTCTCACGGCGCAGACCATGGATCAGGGTTGCCGCGCGGATCGCACCGGTGGCTCCCAGCGGGTGACCGAGGGCAATCGCGCCACCGAGCGGGTTGACCACCGCCGGATCGAGTTCACAGGTGCGCATCACTGCCAGCGATTGCGCGGCGAAGGCTTCGTTCAACTCGATCCATTGCAGGTCGGACTTCTGCAAACCGGCTTTTTTGAGCGCATCCGGAATCGCTTCGATCGGACCGATGCCCATCACCTCCGGCCTGACGCCACGCACCGAGTAGCTGACGAAACGCGCCAGCGGCTGCAGATTGAACTGCTTGAGGATTTTCTCCGAGACCAGCAGCAGCGCGCCGGCGCCGTCGGACATCTGCGAGCTGTTGCCGGCGGTGACCGTTCCCTTGGCAGCAAAGACCGGTCGCATCTGCGCCAGTTTTTCGACGGTCGCGTCGGCGCGCGGGCCTTCGTCGTCGACCACCACGCGTTCGACGATCTTCACCTGCCCGGTGGCCGGATCGGGAACACGCGTCTGCACGGTGAATGGCGCCGTCTCCTCCTTGAATTTACCGGCACGGATGGCAGCGATCGCTTTCTGGTTCGAGGCGGCGGCAAAGGCATCCTGATCCTCACGCGAAACCTGCCACTGTTCGGCAACTTTTTCGGCGGTGATCCCCATGCCGAAAGCAATGCCGAGATTGGCGTCGTTATCGAGAATGTGCGGATTGAGGACG
>CAYRXO010000167.1:0-7931 GCA_964428215.1 uncultured Candidatus Accumulibacter sp.
GCTTCGCGCTCCACCCCTCGGGCCGCCGACGGTACTCCTCCGTCAACGCCATCCCCTCGCCTACTGGCGCCTTCCGCTCGGATACCTGTTCCAACCGCCGATCCACCAACCCCTCCAGCACTTCCGCCTGATTCCGTCTCATCTTGCTCCTCGGAGCAGATTAAAACGGACAGATCATTTGCTACAAACCCGGACAGATTACGTGTTCCCTACAAATATACAGATCTGAATTGCACCAGAACGGTCTTGACGGTAGTATCCAGGGCTTATGCCTGTCGGAAGAGTCGGCAGGCGCCGTTTGGTGCGATGATCCGTTCATGGCACCGTATTGGCGTTTACTCCGGTCGTTGATCGCCGTCCATTGTTGCCTGGACCCGAAACGGCGCGTTGATGCGGCGCCTGCTTCATTTTCGCCAGTTCTCTACCGTCTCCAGAATGATTTCCGGTCTCCTCAAAAAGATTTTCGGCAGCCGCAACGATCGGCTGATCAAGCAGTACTCGCAGGTCGTGCGCAAGATCAATGCGCTGGAAGCCTCGATCAGCCCTTTGTCGGACGACGCCTTGCGTGGCAAGACCGCAGAGTTTAAAACACGCTTTGCCAATGGCGAAACGCTCGATGCCCTGTTGCCGGAAGCCTTTGCGGTGGTGCGCGAGGCGAGCAAGCGGACGCTGGGCATGCGCCACTTCGACGTGCAGCTGATCGGCGGCATGGTCCTGCACGACGGAAAAATTGCCGAAATGCGCACCGGTGAAGGGAAAACGCTGGTCGCGACGCTGCCGTCGTACCTCAATGCCTTGTCCGGCAACGGCGTGCACGTGGTAACGGTCAATGATTATCTGGCCAATCGCGATGCTGAGTGGATGGGCCGGCTGCATCGCTTTCTCGGACTGACCGTCGGCGTCAATCTGTCGCAAATGGCGCATGACGATAAGCAGGTGGCTTACGCGGCCGATGTCACCTACGGCACCAACAACGAGTTCGGCTTCGATTATCTGCGCGACAACATGGTCTACGCCGCCAGCGAGCGAGTGCAGCGGCGGTTGAGCTTCGCCATTGTCGACGAAGTGGACTCGATCCTCATCGACGAGGCGCGTACGCCGTTGATCATTTCCGGGCAAGCCGAGGATCACACCGACCTCTACGTGCAGATGGACCGGGTGGCACCGAAACTCGTCCGCTGCCAGGAGGAAAACGGCCCCGGCGATTACTGGGTCGACGAAAAAGGCCATCAGATTCTGATGACCGAGGACGGGCACGAGCACGCCGAACAGTTGCTGGCTAGCGCTGGCATGCTGCCCGAGGGCGGCAGCCTGTACGACGCGGCCAACATCCTGCTCATCCACCATCTGAACGCCGCGCTGCGCGCGCACAACCTGTTCCTCAGGGATCAGCAGTACGTGGTGCAGAAAGGCGAAGTGATCATCGTCGATGAGTTCACCGGCCGGCTGATGGCCGGACGGCGCTGGTCGGACGGCCTGCATCAGGCAGTCGAGGCCAAGGAAGGTGTGCGCATCCAGAACGAGAACCAGACGCTGGCGTCGATCACTTTCCAGAACTACTTCCGCATGTACGGCAAACTGTCCGGCATGACCGGTACGGCCGACACCGAGGCCTACGAATTCCAGCAGATCTACGGGCTGGAAACGGTGGTCATTCCGACCAACCAGCCGATGCGCCGGGTCGACAATAACGATCAGGTCTTCCGTACAGCGCAGGAAAAACATAACGCCATCGTCGCCGACATCCGTTCCTGCCGCGAACGCGGGCAACCGGTACTGGTCGGCACCACTTCGATCGAGAATTCCGAGTTGCTCTCGGCGTTGCTCGACCACGAGAAGCTGCCGCACCAGGTGCTGAACGCCAAGCAGCACGCGCGCGAAGCGGAAATCGTCCAGCAAGCCGGCCGGCCGGGGGTGATCACCATCGCTACCAACATGGCCGGACGCGGTACCGACATCGTTCTCGGCGGCAGCATCGACAAGGAACTGACGCGCTTGCGTGATGACGAGACGCTGGACGCCGCCGAGCGTGATGCGCGCATCGCCGAACTGCGCGCCGAATGGCAGAAACTGCATGATCAGGTGGTTGCCGCCGGCGGTTTGCACATCGTCGGTTCCGAGCGCCATGAATCGCGGCGCATCGACAATCAGTTGCGCGGCCGTTCAGGTCGCCAGGGCGATCCGGGTTCATCACGCTTTTATCTGGCGCTCGACGACGCGCTGCTGCGTATTTTTGCTGGCGAACGTCTGAAAGCGATCATGGAGCGCCTGAAAATGCCGGAAGGCGAGCCGATCGAGCATCCGCTGGTCTCGCGTTCGCTGGAATCGGCGCAACGCAAAGTCGAAGCGCGCAACTTCGATATCCGCAAGCAGTTGCTCGAATACGACGATGTGGCCAACGACCAGCGCAAGGTGATCTACGCGCAACGCAACGAACTGCTTGCCACCGAAGATATCTCCGAAACGATCACCGTGATGCGTGAAGCGGTGTTTTCGCAGACCTTCCGCCTTTACGTGCGGGAGGACAGCGTCGAAGAACAGTGGGATTTGCCCAGTCTTGAAAAGGCGCTGGCGGCCGAATGGCAGCTCGAATTGCCGATCGCCGACTGGTCGCGGCAGGAGCCGAATCTGCGTGACGAACAAATTCTGCAACGGATCATCGATCAGGCCAGCCTGGCTTACGCCGCCAAGATCGAACTGGTCGGCGCCGATCCCTTCCATCAGTTCGAGCGCAATGTGATGTTGCAGAGCCTGGACACGCACTGGCGCGAGCATCTGGCCGCGCTCGATCATCTGCGCCAGGGGATCCACCTGCGCGGTTATGCGCAGAAAAATCCGAAACAGGAATATAAACGCGAAGCCTTCGAATTGTTTGAACGATTGCTCGACAGCGTGCGTCTCGACGTCACCCGTCTGCTGGTCAGCGTGCAGATCCGCTCGCAGGATGTCGAGGAGTCGGCGCCGCATGCGGGCGTTCAGAATGTCCGCTATCACCACGCCGACTACGACGAAGCGCTTGCTCAATCCGTTCAGGAGACGGCCGAAACGCCGCAAAAGCCGCTGCCGGCTGGTCCGAAGGTGGGTCGTAACGACCCTTGCCCCTGTGGGTCGGGCAAAAAATACAAGCAGTGCCATGGCAAGCTGAAATAGCGCCTGCACGCGGCCACGATCGTTTGTGCCCCGTTTTTCTTGCGAGACAACCATGCCCGTCAACTACCGTACACCTGCTCCCGAGAAGCTGTTTCCCGTCGCCGGCGTCCGTCTGGGGATTGCCCGGGCGGCGATTCGCAAAGTCGATCGCGACGATCTGACCCTGATTTCGTTGAGCGCTGGCAGCCGGGTCGCCGGCGTCTTCACCGCCAACCGTTTTTGCGCTGCACCGGTGCAGGTTTGTCGTCGCCATCTCGAACTGGGTGACGACATCCGCGCGCTGGTGATCAATACCGGCAATGCCAACGCCGGCACCGGCGAAGCCGGCTGGCAAGCGGCGACGCGGACCTGCGCGGCGGTTGCCGACTTGCTGGGCATCGACGATCGCCAAGTCTTGCCGTTTTCCACCGGCGTGATCCTCGAACCGCTGCCGATCGACAAACTGCTCGCCGCCTTGCCCGCCTGCGTCGCCGATTTGGGTGCCGACCGCTGGCATGCCGCCGCACAGGCGATCATGACCACCGACACCGTTGCCAAGGCCGCTTCACGCCGCATCGACATCGACGGTCGCCCGGTGACCATCACCGGCATCGCCAAGGGCGCCGGGATGATCCGACCGAACATGGCGACGATGCTCTCTTTCGTCGCCACCGACGCCGGCATCGCGGCGCCATTGTTGCTGCCTTTGTTGCGCGAAGTGGCTGACGAATCGTTCAATACCATCACCGTCGATGGCGATACCTCGACCAACGACTCGTTCATCCTCATCGCCAGCGGCCAGTCCGACGTGGCGATCGACGAAACCGGCAGCCCCGCTTACGCCACCCTGCGCGCGACACTGATCGACATCGCCGCCGAGTTGGCGCAAGCCATCGTCCGTGACGGCGAAGGAGCCAGCAAATTCATCACCATCCACGTCGAGCAGGGGCGACAGCGCGAAGAATGTCGTCGTGTCGCTTACGCTATCGCGCACTCGCCTTTGGTCAAAACAGCCTTTTTTGCGTCCGATCCCAATCTGGGCCGCATCCTGGCGGCGATCGGCTACGCCGACAGCGAGCCGTTGGCGATCGAAAAGGTGCGCGTCTGGCTGAACAGCGCCGGGCGCGAGGTGCTGGTCGCCGAAAATGGCGGTCGCGCGGCTGCCTATCGAGAAGAAGATGGCGCGACGATCATGGCGCAAGCCGAAATCGGCATCCGTGTCGCGCTGGGCACCGGCAATGCACAGGCGAAGATCCACACCTGCGATCTATCACACGATTACGTGTCGATCAACGCCGACTATCGCAGTTGATCGCCGGCAGGCGCTGGTTAGCGCCGCCGCAAACGGATCAGGCGGAACCAGCCACCCGCCAGGGCGGGTTGATCGCTTTCCAGAACTAGTGATGGCGTTTGGCGCAGCAAATCCTCGAAAACCACATCCAGACGAGTAGCGACTCGCCGGACCAGCGGGTTGAGCAAGCGGCGCAGCGGTGCACGCTGTCCGGGCTGGAGGAATTTGTCGAAAATCAGCACTTGACCGCCGCTGCTCAGGACGCGCGCCGTTTCCCGCAGGCAGGCCTGCGAATCGGGAACGACCGCCAGGATCAGATGGAGGATGACCTGATCGAAACAGGCATCGGCGAAAGGCAGACGTTGCGCGTCTCCCAGCACGCCGGTGAAATCGAGACGGCCTTGCTTATGCCCGGTGCGGCGCAGCATGGCTGCACTCAAATCTAGTCCGGTGTAAGCGTGTTGTCGCGGCAATAATGGCAGGTCGAGACCGGTCCCGACGCCGGCCAGCAATACACGTGCCGCTTCGGCTGGCAGATGGCCGAGACTGCGTTCGCGGGCCGCACGTGTTGCTGAAGCAAGCACCGAGTCGTAAATCGGCGCAATCAGACGATAGCTGTGCCGCAGGTCCAACGCGCTTCCGTTTCGTGCTTCAGTGCAGAACGTGCGGCACGGCAAGAGTGAACTCGGGTATTCTGGCTTCGAACTGCATGCCATCGACGCCGGTCATCTGATAACTGCCACGCATCGTACCCACCGGTGTTTCCAGTTGACAGCCGCTGGTGTAAACGAATTTCTCCCCAGGTTGCAGCAGGGGCTGCCGTCCAACGACGCCCAGCCCGCGCACTTCCTGCACTTGGCCGCTGGCGTCGGTGATGATCCAGTGGCGGGAAATCAGTTGTGCGGCAACCGTACCGATGTTTTCAATACTGATGGTGTACGCGAAAACATAATTTCCACGTGCGGGCTCCGACTGCTCGGCGACATATTGCGGCGCGGCGCTGACGGAAATCTCGTAACGCTTGTCTTCAGTCATGGTCATGCGCAGCGCCTCGGATCAACAGAGCATGTATTGCACATCAAAGTGCCGATGCTGACAAGGGCGAGATGAACCAGTGACAGCCCGCCACAAAAAAGTCAACGAGTACCTTCGGCATCCTGAAAGCATCGGGCTTTCAATGCTTTTTCGTATGCCAAATTGATTTCTTTCGACTTGGCCTCACAAACCGCTTTCACTTCGGGACCCATCGAGTCAACCTTGTCGGGGTGGTATTTGCCGACAAGTGACTTATAAGCCGAACGTATCTCGTCCAGGCTGGCGTTTGATGAAACACCAAGGACTGTATGCCAAGCAAGGGGAGCGGGTGACTCACTGCCGGACGGGGGAGAATTTTCAGGCGGCGGATCCCGGAGTTGAGCACCCTGATCGGGTTTTTGCTTGACGCCGGTCTTTCCGGAGAACTTGGCAACCATCAAATACCCGAAAACAAGACCGAGCAGGATGGCTACGAGTTCTTGTCCTGACATGCTTTCAATTCATTCGATAAAAGGAGTTGGTGCTTGCCCAGCGCATTGGCGCGCTCACTCCCTTCGGTCTCCCAGTCGATAGCACTTTCGACCCGCGTCACGGCGGCTGAAAGGATCGGCGGCAAAGAATCAGCGGGTACGAGCTGACGGCCAGAAACAAGCAGATCCTCAGAAATCGGTAGCGACAAGCTGATGTGGCGCACCAGGTTGATGGCGAAGGGCGGGCAGGTCAGCGACTCAAAAGCCATGGCCGCGACTTTGCGCAGACTCAAGCCGAACAATTCGCGTTTCAGTGCAACGTAGAACAGCGCCGTGATCGCGTTGGAATAGAAAAAAATCAGCCCGAGAACCAGGGCGGCGACACCGAAACGTGAAAATAGCCCGGCCGGAATCATGACGAAAAGCGCCATCACCATCCCCCAGGTCAGCGGACACAGAATCCAATAGGGGCCGATCTTCGGCGGCTGCCAGGCAGAACCGATGTCCTCGGTCCCACCTTCCAGACACCAGCGCAGCCGATAGATCGGGCGATAAGGCAAAAAAGGATTGGGCAAGTAGGGCTCTTTTCCGCGAAGCAGGAAGCGCTCGGAGCCGAAATGGACATTCCATCTCCCGCTCAAGGTCGAGCAAAGGATTCCTTCATTGGCATTGAGCAGCAAAGTCGAATCGTAAAGATATAACCCGACCATACCGATCAATAGGAGGAATTCCGGATGAAGGATGGTCAATTTTTATTGCGCTTGAACAGTGCTCGCAGACCGGCTAGAGCGGCGACCGCGGCGGCGGCGATCGCCTTCCATGCGGTCGCCAGGAACGCAGCCGCCGCGGCCCAGAATCCTTTCTTGGTTGCAACAGCCGCCGCCCCGCCGGCGATCAGTGCCGCCAGACCATATGCGGCAACGCGATCGCCTGACTTGAACTCCGAATAACGTTCGCCGGCGTTGAATTCGAAGGTTTTCAGGATCTGGCGCAGGCTCTTGACGTCGGCATTGAGCGTTTCCGGCGACGAAACCAAAGTTGCGTTCATCACACCCGTTCGGCCAAGCAGGCGAATCGTATAGTTCAGCACCTCCTCATTGCCCGAACGCAATTTCAAGCCCCACTCGAGGCGCTTGGTCTCCGTATCGTAATGCGGCGGAATGTACCAGCCCACCGTGTAGAGTGGTGGCAGGCCCAGACGTTTGCGTTCGTCGTTGGCCGGAGCGTCACCATCCTTCAAGGTCTTCAGCAGGGCATCGGCATCGATTTTTTCATCGTCCTTCACGTAGCCGATCGGGTCGAACGAGAAGTCGGCCCACCAACCGGATTCCTTATTGACCAGGATATAGTTCCCATCCTGCGGAATGTTTCCGGTCAGTTCCAGAAACCGACGCCCATTCTTGGCGTCCAGAAACGCGGTCTCGGCGCTCGGCGTGCTCAGAATGGCCTTGTCGGCCACCGTCTCGCTACGAGGCCCGATGTGCCAATCAAGTTTCTGGAACGCCTCGCGCCGTTGCTCCGGCGTCATGTTGTCGGCAAACGCGAGCATTGGCACCAGAGTCAGCGCCAGCAACAAACTGCGAATCTTCATGTAAACCTCCCCAGGCCATTTGAAATTGTTCAGAGGGGTATTCTATCGGGATCTAATTTTACTTTGTCAGATTCCCTAACCCCTTGAGGGCAGATTCAAGGTCCAAGTGCAACAAGGTGGTGAAAGTGCTTCTTGAAGTCGAAATTGTCTGGCCTGAAGAGTTTGGCGGGGCATTTCCAGTCGAGGCTCTTTCGCGGTCGGGTGAATCGCCCCGGAATTCATGGAGGCCATTTGGGTTGAGTCAGGTCGGTATGGCCTGACTGGCGGATTGCCGGTAGTAGTTTGCCTCGGCTTCGGCAGGAGGGATATAGCCGATGGATTCGAGCAAACGATGGGGGCTGAACCAGCTCACCCATTCGAGGCATAAGCGCTAACTTTAATATTCATGACATCATCGTCTCACATTGATATTGCC
>CAYRXO010000168.1:0-7855 GCA_964428215.1 uncultured Candidatus Accumulibacter sp.
ATTATAATATTGTCATATTAAGTGTGGGGGCTGGCGGGAATAAATCTGCGTTTCCCAAAATCTGACACGCATCGGCAGTGGCGTCGAACGACAGCGGACGTAGATCGGTCAGCAGATACGCGCCAGCCGCATCGTCGTCGAACAAGGCGAACGGTCCGCGATCCGCTTCACTCAAGCTCAGCGCCACCGCCAGCGCACCCGCCGCGATCCCTCTCGGCAGCTACTTGCGCTTGATGTAATACTCAAAAACCTGTCGGGCCTCGGCGTAGGACAGCAACTCGTTGCCGGTCTGCTTGGCAAAGGCCTGAAAATCCTTCACCGAACCGGGATCGGTCGCCAGGACATGCAGAATCTCGCCACTGCTCATTTCGGCCAGCGCCTTTTTGGTGCGCAGGATCGGCAATGGGCAGCTCAGCCCTTGCACATCGAGTTCTCGGTCGTAATGCATTTTCTTTATCGCGAAAAAATGGAGTGGCTATTTTAAATGCCATTGCCGCTGCGCTTCTCGCGCAATTCGTCGGCCAACAGCTTGCGCATTTCGCGCAGGCGGGCATCGACGGTCGATTGCTCGAAGAAATTGCCGTCACCCGCCTGCTGCGCCAGAGTCATTTGCTCGACAGCCGCACCGAGCTGCCCCTGGCGCAGATAGGCTTCTGCTTGCGCCCGATGTTGTTGCAGACGTTTGCCGGCAGCGGCATACGTTTTCGCCTGCAATGCGTAGAGCTGGGCATCGTTGGCGTCACTCGTCGACTGCGCCGACAAGAAGTTGAGGCCTTGGTCGTACTGTTTGCCGGCCAGCAAGGCGTCGGCATAGCCGTAAGCCAGCGATTTCGCCTGCGGGAAGCGTTGCAGCGCTTCTCGATAGATGGCGATCGCCCCGGCAGTGTCACCGAGCGCGCGCCGGATATCCGCGCGCAGTCTCCCGACCAGTGACGAAGCCGGTTTCAGCGCCAGCAAGGCGTCCATTTCGCGCTGCGCTGCGCTCGGCTCCTTGGCCAGCAGCAGGGCATAACTCAATCCGTAGCGGGTCGCTGCTTCCGAAGCGTATTTTTTTTCCCGCAACTGGGCGGCCAATTCTTTCGCCTGCTCACTAGGCGAACCACCCTGAACGCGCAGCTTGGCACGCACCAGATGGAAATCGAGGCTGTCGGCAACTTGGCGGTACGACGCCCCCTGCGCGCGGTTCTGCATGTCCGACAGTCGTTCGATGGTCAACGGGTGCGAACGCAGGTAAACCGGCGCGTTGTTCTCATAGACCCGCCCGGCCTGGTGCAGCCGGCCGAAGAAATCGCCCATGCCGTGCGCATCGAAGCCGGCCTGACTCAGCGTCTGAAAACCAAGGCGGTCGGCCTCGCGTTCGAAGTCGCGACTATAGGCCAGTTGCGACTGGATCGCACCGGCCTGCGCCGAGGCGATAGTGGCGTTGGCAATCTGAGCGTTCGAGCGCGCCGCCAGCACGCCGACGGCCATGGCGATCATCATCGCCAGCGAATTCTGTTTCTCGCGCGCCAGGTTGCGTGCCAGGTGATTCTGCTGCACATGCGCAATCTCGTGTGCCAGCACGCCGGCCAGTTCGGATTCCGACTGCGCGGTGAGAATGGTGCCCGTATTGACGCCGATGAAGCCGCCAAACATGGCGAAGGCGTTGATCATGCCGTCGCGCACGGCAAAAAATTGGCAGTCGCTGAGCGGATTGCTACTGGCGGAGACCAGACGACGGCCCAGCCGATTGAGGTAGTCGCTGATGTCGGTATCATCGACATAACTCGGCTCGCGCAAGCGGATTTCGTTCATGATCCGCTCGCCAATCCTGTGCTCGAGCTGCGGTGAAAATTCCGCGCGCGCCGCTTCGCCGAGATCGGGCAGTTCGTCGGTCCGGCCAACGCCAGCGAGCGAAAACAGCGCGGCACACAGTAACGACATGGTCAAGCTGACGGGTTTGCGCATGAGGACTCTGGCGGAACGGAGAAAGGATGATGCTATGATAAACACTGCCGTCGTGCACCGTTGTGACCAAGCGTTACAGCGGCACGCTATCCGATACAACAATCCGTCTGTCTCTTCCAGAACATGTCCAGCGACGCGCTCACTCATTTCGATCCACAGGGCCAGGCCCAGATGGTCGATGTCGGAGAAAAAGCCCCCACTTTTCGCCACGCCCGTGCCAGTGGCCGGATCGTGATGCAGGCGGCCACCCTGGCGCTGATCGTCGCCGGAACAAACAGGAAAGGCGATGTGCTCGGCGTGGCGCGCATTGCCGCCATTCAGGCGGCCAAACGCACGGCTGATCTGATTCCTTTATGCCACCCGCTGGCCCTGAGCAAGGTGACGGTCGACTTCGGCATTGATCAGCCAGCCAACACCGTGCATTGCCATTGCAGTGCCAAATGCATCGGGCGCACCGGCGTCGAAATGGAGGCGCTGTGCGCCGTCAGCATCGGCTTGCTGACCATCTACGACATGTGCAAAGCCATCGATCGCGGCATGCGCATCGAGGACGTGCGTCTGCTGGAGAAATCCGGCGGAAAATCGGGGCCGTGGACCAGCGACTGAGCGTCGGGGAACCGCTCTCCCCAGGCGTCTCGTTTCCTTCAACTGACAGACCCTCTCAGAGCCATGCCGGATACGCCTGTTGAACTCGATTCATTGCGCCGCCGCCTGCTCGTAGCCGGCTGCTCGCGCTGGGTGCTCGCCCCACTGCTCTCCAGCGTTGGCCTCGTGCCGCGACGGGTACTGGCGGCCGATGCCAGCCGTCTTGCATTTCAAGCGACCTCTCTTGCTGATGCGCTGCAGGTAGCAGGGGCAAGCGCCGCGGCGGATAGCCCGTTGATTGTCATCAAGGCGGTGGATATCTCTGAAAATGGGGCGCAAGTACCGATCGAAGTGGTCAGCAACATTCCCGACAGTCAACAAATGCTGATTTTTGTCGACAAGAACCCTTTGCCACTGGCCGCCAAGCTGATTTTTGCCAACGGCACCGTGCCGCGGGCGCGGCTGCAACTGAAAATGGCCGAAACTTCGCGCATCCGGGTCGTGATCAGGGCCGCCAATGGCAAAACTTACCACGCCAGCCGGGAAGTCAAAGTGACCATCGGTGGCTGCGGTACATGAAAGAAAGTGTAAGCGATGGCTGAAGCGATCAAGTTGCGCGTCATCTGGCAAGGCGAACTGGCCGAGATGCGCATTCTGATGCCACACCCGATGGAAACCGGTCAGCGCAAGGATCCGGAAACCGGCAAACCGCTGCCGGCGCATTTCATCGAATCGTTTAGCGTCACTGCCAACGGTCAGGAACTGGTACGCGGCCAGTTGAATACCGCGATCGCGCGCAATCCCTTGTTTTCTTTTTACGCCCGCGGTCTCAAAGCTGGCGACCGGCTGGCTGTTCTCTGGACGGACAACAAAGGGGAAAAGCGTAGAGACCCGTTTATTGTCCCGGCTAATTGAATCTGTTGCGCAGGCAAAATTGCAGGCGAAAAAAACCCGCCAAAGGCGGGTAGCGAGTTGCTCGTCCGAAACGAATCAGACGCGCGAAATATTCGAAGCTTGCTTGCCTTTTGGACCCTGCGTCACGTCGAAAGAAACTTTTTCGCCCTCTTTGAGGGTCTTGAAACCGCCCATGCTGATCGCGGAAAAATGCGCGAAAAGATCCTCGCTGCCATCATCCGGAGTAATGAAGCCAAATCCCTTGGCGTCATTGAACCATTTCACAGTACCAGTTGCCATAATGCCACTTCCTTGAAAAAAGACTAAACCCGGGTAATCCCCGACATGCATGCTTCTAAGACACTACTATTCGAATGGATAATCGAACCTTCTCGTCCCCCCTCGACAGCCTGACTAAAAGCATGCGGCCTTTTTACGGCATAAAGCAGGGAGGCGTCAAGTGTTTTGTGTTAACCATTGGTCTGCGCGTTGTACATTGTGGTCAACCATCGGTGTGGTATTGCGCAACTTAGAAGAGCGTTTAGAATTGAATGATGGCAACGAAGCATCAGGATCACTCCTTACTGGAAGCGCAACGTTCGCAGGTCAAACCTCCTCCTTTGTATAAGGTCCTCCTGTTGAACGACGATTTCACGCCAATGGATTTCGTGATCGTCGTTCTGCAACGCTTTTTTGGCATGAACAAGGAAAATGCGACGCGCATCATGCTTCAGGTGCATACCGAGGGCCGTGGGATCTGTGGAATTTACCCACGCGATATCGCCAGTACCAAAGTTGAACAAGTTACAGCCTTCGCACGGAACAGCCAGCACCCCCTGGCGTGCGTCATGGAGGAACACTGAATGATTGCCCAGGAACTCGAAGTCAGCTTGCATATGGCCTTTGTCGACGCACGACAGAAACGCCACGAATTCATTACCGTCGAACATCTGCTGCTCGCTTTGGTGGACAATCCTTCGGCTGCCGAAGCCTTGCGCGCCTGTGGCGCGCAGATCGAGCAATTGCGCAACGACCTGATTCGTTTCATCGCCGAGCATACGCCGACCGTCGCAGGCGAAGATGAGATCGATACGCAGCCGACGCTCGGTTTCCAGCGGGTGATCCAGCGCGCGATCCTGCACGTGCAGTCGTCAGGCCGCAAGGAAGTCAACGGGGCCAACGTGTTGGTGGCCATCTTCGGCGAAAAAGACTCGCATGCGGTTTACTACTTGCAAAAACAGGGCGTCACCCGGCTGGATGTCGTCAATTTCATTTCGCACGGTATCAGCAAGATTCCGCAGAACAACCAGCGCGCCGAGACCGAAGGCGATGTCGACGGCGATCAGCCCGGCGCAGCCGGTCCGCTCGACAGCTATACCATCAATCTCAACGCCCTGGCGTTGCAAGGCAAGATCGATCCGCTGATCGGCCGCGACCGTGAGCTTGAACGGGTCATCCAGACGCTTTGCCGGCGACGTAAAAACAATCCCTTGCTGGTTGGCGAGGCGGGGGTCGGCAAAACGGCCATCGCTGAAGGCCTGGCGAGGCGGATCGTCGAGTCGGAAATTCCGGAAGTTCTCGCCAAAGCCAACGTCTATTGCCTGGACATGGGCTCACTGCTGGCTGGCACCAAGTACCGCGGCGACTTCGAACAGCGCTTGAAAGCGGTGCTCAAACAACTGGGCGAAAACCCGCATGCTATTCTGTTCATTGACGAGATCCACACCCTGATCGGTGCCGGATCGGCTTCGGGAGGCACGCTGGACGCCTCGAACCTGCTCAAGCCGGCCTTATCGACCGGTCAGCTGAAATGCATCGGCGCGACGACGTATAATGAATATCGTGGCATTTTCGAAAAAGACCATGCCTTGTCGCGACGTTTCCAGAAAATCGACGTCAGCGAACCGTCGAGTGCCGAAGCGGTTGAAATTCTCAAGGGCTTGAAATCGCGCTTTGAATCGCATCACGGCATCAAATACTCCGCTGCCGCCCTGACTTCGGCGGTCGAATTGTCGGTGCGCTTCATTCCCGACCGCCACCTGCCCGACAAAGCGATCGATGTGATCGACGAAGCCGGTGCGGCACAACGTATCCTGCCGAAATCGAAGCAAAAGCGGCTGATCGGCAAACTGGATATCGAGGAGATCGTTGCCAAAATCGCGCGCGTACCGTCTACGCACGTCAGCACCGACGACCGGAACAGCCTGAAAAACCTCGACCGGGACCTCAAAGCCGTCGTTTTTGGCCAGGACGACGCCATCGATGCGCTGGCACGGGCGATCAAAATGGCGCGCTCCGGGTTGGGCAATCCGACCAAACCGATTGGCAGTTTTCTCTTCTCGGGACCAACCGGCGTCGGCAAAACCGAAGTCGCCAAGCAGCTCGCTTATTGCCTGGGCATTGAACTGGTACGTTTCGACATGTCGGAGTACATGGAGCGGCATGCCGTGTCGCGCCTGATCGGCGCCCCACCCGGCTATGTCGGCTTCGATCAGGGCGGTTTGCTCACCGAAGCAATCGTCAAGAAACCTTACAGTGTTCTGTTGCTCGACGAAATCGAGAAAGCACATCCGGACATCTACAACATTCTTCTGCAGGTCATGGATCACGGCACGTTGACCGACAACAACGGTCGCAAAGCCGATTTCCGCAACGTGGTGATCATCATGACCACCAACGCCGGCCAGGAAGCGATTCAGAAAACGAGCATCGGCTTCACGTCGAATCGTCAGGCCGGAGACGAGATGGTCGAAATCAAGCGCTTGTTCACCCCTGAATTCCGTAACCGGCTCGACGCCTCCATCTCGTTCAAATCACTGGACCACTCGTCCGTATTGCGCGTGGTCGACAAGTTCCTGATGCAACTCGAAGCGCAACTGCACGAAAAGAAAGTCGAGGCGCTGTTCACCCCGGAACTGAAGTCGCATCTGGCCGCCCGCGGCTTCGATCCGCTGATGGGTGCCCGGCCGATGGCCCGTCTGATCCAGGACAGCATTCGTGCCGCCCTCGCCGACGAGCTGCTCTTCGGGCGGCTGGTCAATGGCGGCCACATTACCGTCGACGTCGATCAGGAAGAAAAGATCAAGCTGATTTTCGAGCATGAATCGGCTGTCGTCGCCTGAAACCTAGTCTCAAGGCAAAGGAACCCCGATGAGTTTCAAAACCCCGGATCTCCTGGATGAACACGAAGCCCTGGTACGTGCTGGCAACGTGCGGGTGCTTGCACCGATGTTTCAAATTTACGGCGCCAGAAAAACGTTCAGCGGTCAGGTGGTCACGCTGAAGCTTTTCGAAGACAACTCGCTGGTACGCGAGCTTTTTTCTGAAAACGGCCAGTCCAGGGTATTGGTCGTCGACGGCGGGGGCTCTCTACGTTGTGCCCTGGTCGGCGACCAGCTCGCCGTACTGGCGCAAGGCAATGCCTGGGAAGGCGTCGTGGTCTATGGCTGTATCCGCGATTCTGAAGACATCGGACAGATCGATATCGGCGTCCGGGCACTCAATACCCACCCGCTGAAAAGCGTCAAAAAAGGCGTCGGCGAGCGGAACGCCGTCGTGACCTTCGGCGGCGTTTCCTTCAAACCCGGCGAATGGCTGTATGCAGACGCCGACGGCATCGTCGTCAGTGACCGGCCATTACTTTGATACACGCTGTAACTGTCACTTATATCAATATCGATTACAATCTGCTGTCGCTGCTTGATGACGAACACCGATCAGCGCAAAATACTGCGGCAATCAATCATTTTGCCCGTTGCCATGCGCAGTATGGAGAAGTCGGTTGTTGCCCGCCCGGCAGCGACCAAGGCTTCCCGAATGACGGAGCATCATTTGAACGCACCCATCGATCTGCTGAAAGCAATTCGCAGAGGCCGGCTGAATGCGGTCAAAGCGGCGCTGGACTCGGGAGCATCGGACGAACTGAACGACGCTCGGGGCGAACCCGGTTTGCCGCTCGGCATTGCCTGTTTTCTGGGTTTTGCCGACATCGTTCGCGAATTGATCAATCGTGGCGCCAAAGTCAACGCCAGCGACAACGCGTCAGCAACCTCCCCCCTGTCAATGGCTTTGCGTGGCAAGCGCAAGACCGTCGTCGAATTGTTGATCGAACTCGGCGCAGAGATCCCGCCCGGTACGCAAACCGGATTAAGCGAGCGGGAATTGCTGCTCGCCCGCTGGCGAGCACAGCACCATGCCGTGAAATCGGCTACCGCAGCCAACAAGGCCAATCTGCCGGAATTTGAAGAAATCGTTATGCCCCGCTGCTTCGGCACCGATACGGCAGTACTCGAAGCCGAAGTGATTCGCGCCGCACGCAACATGGAAAAAAAAGCGTGAACGCCGCTTAGATGCGGGTTCCTGCAGCGCCCTTTCCGAGCCTGTCCGCAATTTTGTGTGTGAGGCATAACATGTCAGCAAGAAGGAGCAT
>CAYRXO010000169.1:0-7828 GCA_964428215.1 uncultured Candidatus Accumulibacter sp.
ATGAACCGACACCGAGAAACTGGCTTTGCGTGTCCGTTTTCTCTGCTGCGCGCCGCTGCCGAAAACGGCACGTGCCATTTCGCCTTCGCCGGGCAAGGTCGGCGGCAACGCTTCGAGAACAAAGGGTTGGTCAGTCTCGCCACGGCTGCGCGGCAATCTTTCCAGCCGTTGGGTGCGGCCGGTGGTCAACAGATCGAGGATCGCCGGGAAATACGTCGGATCGCCGGTCAAATCGGCATGTTCGACCGGCATATACCAGCAACGCTCGTTCTCCGGCAGATTGTCGAGCCGCCCCGAGGCCCAGGTCACCGAACCATCGCCCTGGCGGGTGAATTGCAGTTGCGGACGACCGTCGTCGGTCTTGAGCACGCCGCAGGGCGTCTTGTCTCCCTGACCGAACACGTAACTGACCCGTTCGGGATGGCTGATCTGATTGGTCGGCAGCACTTTTTCCCAGAACGAACGGGCAGCGGCGAGCAAATTCTGTGACGGCACGGCCGCCACCCGATCACCGTACCAACGGTCGGTGTTGCGCTGCTTCAACTCCTCCCAGGTCGTGTTCTGATAATAATCGGCCGTCGGCGTGGCTGATTCGGAATGCGGCGGGCGTGGCAACAAGGTCAACGCGCCGGGAAAACCGGCGACGATGTCGAGAATCGCCTGCAGGTCGTGTTTGAAATCGAGCTTCTCGAGTCCGCGCATCGAGCTGGTCTTGCCGAGCAGCGTATGCACCATCAGGTCGGCACCGTTGTTCGGCGTGCCGAGCATCACCAGGCAGCCGCCGCTGTCGATCACCGCCTGCCAGGCGGACGGGTATTTGACCATCAGGGCACGCGCCACCAGACCACCCATGCTGTGCGCCAACAGCCGGATCGGCAGTTTCGCGTTTTGTTTAACGGCGCGCTCGATGGCCGATTTGAGCGCGTCGGCACAATCTTCGATCGGTTGTCGCCAGTCGTATGGACAGGTGATCACCTCGTGACTGTCAGCCAGATACGCAGCCAGATCGCCATAAAAGCGCGGCCAGATCTCGTTGGCGACGATTGACTTGTCGTCAACCCTGGCAATTTTCTCCAGTGCCCCGCGGGCCAGGTCGAAGAAATCGAACCAGACGCGTTCAGCGCGACCGGCATGCTCGACCGTCAGATAAGAGCCCATGATTCCCGGAAGGAAAATCACCCGCGGCTGGCTGTCAGACAGGCCACGGCCGCGCGAAGACGCCGTCGCCACCGGCCTGAACGCGGGAGTCAACGGCAGGAAATTGTCCAGTTGGGACAGCTTCGTCGGGTCCTTGAGCAGCCAGTCGCGCAAGGCATCGCGGGACACCGGATTGGCAAAGTAGCGGAAGTGTGTGACCCCTTCTCCCTGATCGTAGAGATAGAAAGCCCCCGTTTTGAAAGCCAGACCGGCGTACATCGAGTCGGTATCGACGACGAGATCGTTGTCGTGATCATCAAACAGGCGCCAGTCGCAGAACAGGTTGGCAACCCGACGACCGAGGTGGCTCAGACCGAGTCCGGTAAACTCGGTGTCGCCAGCAATCACCGCCATCTGCAGACCTTCGCGACGCGAGGTATCCGGATGCGCCAGAAATGCCGCCAGCGGCGAATCGATGCGCATCGCCGCGATCCCGGGAATCATTCGCGGATCGATGCGCCTGGCGGCGATTTCGAGGACCAGCCGCTTGAGCACACCGAGGGCACTCGACGCCGCCTGCCCGGCCGAGTCACCGGCCACCGGTCCGCCGAGTGCCGCCCCGACGGCGCCGACCAGCGCACCGCCACCCCATTGCAGCAGGTTGAAAAAATCGGACAAAGCCACATCGAGATTGTCGGAAAGAAAGCGCGTACCACGCGCCGGGCAGGCGACGCGCACATAGCGTTCCACGCTGATTTTTTTCCTGCCGATCAGATCGATGATCTGGCGCAGCCGTTGCTGTTCTTCAGCCGATTCGCTGGCCAGGCCGGCCGCGTCCGGCTCGTCCTCGCGCGCCGGAATGCGGTAGGCCGCAATCGCATTCGAATAATCGCCCTCCGGCCGCAAGCACAACAGATCGCCCACCAGACCGCCGCGGGAATGCGTGATGATCGACACTTGGGCGCCTTCGGGCAGCAGATTGAGCACTTCGAGTGCGTTCTCCTGCGGACTTTGCGAGAAGGTGCGGTGTTCATAACCGAAAATGCCGCCGGGAAATTGTGTCCGCAAGGCGTTCCAGCTCGCCTCGTCGGCGCGCAAATCGCTGAAGCCGCCAACGGTATAGGACGCCGTGCCATGAATCAGCAGCAACATCCGTTCGCCACGGCGCGCTTTCTCCAGCCGCGCATCGTCCTCCTGACAGCGATCCTCGGCAGCAATGGTCTGGTTATGCCAATGGTAGAGACCGGGCCGGCCGGCCAAGCGTGACTCGATGGTCCACATCAACGCCTTGGCCCCGAGAAACGACGCGCTGTCGTAAATGCGGTCGACACTCCCAGCTATTAGACGGTCGATCGCCCACTGCCGTGCCAGGTCGCCCGCCTGCTCTGCCAGTCCGTCGTGCGGCAGACGCAGAATCGAGACGGCTTTCCAGAGCACGTCGCCAAAGCCGCGATGGGCCGCATTGCGTTCTCTGAAGCACGACAGATCGATGTTGCCATCGCGCAGTGCTTCCGGCTGCAAGCGTTGCAAGTCCTCGCCAAGACGGTCGGCGTGAATGAAGATCGTGGTGCCGTCCTCCGCCTCCAGCGCCAGTACGCTATCCGACGGCGGCTGCACCCGCCTGCTTTTGGCGGCCAGATCGACACCGCGTGCGCTGACGCGCAGCTCATGGCGCGAAACAAGCTGCACGTCGGCCAGCAAGGGATCGACGCTGGCAACGCCCGCGCGTGTCTGCGTTCGCAGTGCCGCGGGCAGTTGTCGTGACTCGACGACAACCTCGGGAACGAATAGACCGGTTGCCCTCTTTTTTTCTGATACTTGATCGTCGTTCATGCGGACCTCCTCAGGCAGGGTTGCAAGCTGGCTTCACATCTCCAGCGTCCAATGCTCTCCATTCAGGGAAGCGCTGAAAAAATGGCGGCGCGCGGCGAGCAGCCAGCGCGTCATGCGATTCGATAGGCAGTGGGCAGACATCGTTGCGCTTCGCCCGCGCAGTCATTGAGTCAGCGTTTTCCGGTGGATTTATATCCTAAATCGGGCGTTGTGTAGAGCCCTGCGCCGCAGCGCGTCGTTTCTGTCGATTTGCAGCCATTGGATTTGTCCTGCTTTGCCGGTCGCAGCGATGCGGGCGCATTGCACCTGAAGAGCAGGGGAGGGGGCAGCCCCGGCCGGCGACGTCACAACGCCATCGCGCGGAAGCGCACAGCCCTACGCTCAACCTATAAAATCAGCATCGACGCGACGGATTGCAGCTGAGAAGGTCACCGACGATAGCCGCCAACTATTAGCTGAATTGTCAGAATCAATTGGAACAATACCATCGCTTCCGCTAGGATCCAGCGCGTCGCATCCTTTCATTCAACGACCTCACAGGAGACTGAACCATGTCTTTGATCAACACCGAAATCAAGCCATTCAAGGCCACCGCTTTCCACAACGGCGCCTTTGTGCCGGTATCCGACGCCGATCTGAAGGGCAAATGGTCGGTCGTTGTTTTCTATCCGGCCGACTTCACGTTCGTTTGCCCGACCGAACTGGGCGATCTGGCCGACGAGTACGCGGCTTTCCAGAAAATCGGCGTCGAAGTGTATGCCGTATCGACCGACACGCACTTCACGCACAAGGCGTGGGCGGACGCGTCCGAAACGATCAAGAAAATCCGTTATCCGATGGTCGGCGATCCGACCGGCACGATCACGCGCAATTTCGACGTGATGATTGAATCGGAAGGTCTGGCGCTGCGCGGTACTTTCGTCATCAATCCGGAAGGCGTGATCAAGGTTTGCGAAATCCACGATCTGGGGATTGGCCGTGACGCCAAGGAACTGCTGCGCAAGGTGCAGGCGGCGCAGTACGTCGCCAGCCATCCGGGTGAAGTCTGCCCGGCCAAATGGACGCCGGGAGAAGCCACGCTGTCGCCCTCACTCGATCTGGTCGGCAAGATTTGATTCCTGCTTGAGAGAAAGGACTCTCCCGCCAGAGATCAGGACGAGTCAGCCAGTCGTTTAGCAACCGGCAAGCGCCAATGAGTGCCGCCCGTCGGCGGCACTCAGACGGGTAACAGCGCAAAGGGGCTACCGGCGGCGGGTGGTCGCGAGTTGCCACTGTCGCCTCTGCGGCCCCTTTTCCATGCCACCCATGCCACTCGCCGAGGAGACACCTGATGTTGGATGCTAATTTGCAGGCCCAGGTGCGGGCCTATTTCGAAAAAATTCAACAGCCGATCGACCTGATCGCTTCGCTCGACGACAGCGAAGCCGCCGGACAGATCAGCGAATTGCTCGCTGAATTGAGCCGTCTTTCCGACAAAATCGTCGTTCGCCGCGACGGCCAGGCCGAACGGCGGCCGTCGTTCGCCGTCGCCCGCCGCGGTGAAGCGCCGCGCATCAGTTTTGCCGGCCTGCCACTGGGACACGAGTTCTCCTCGCTGATTCTTGCCCTGCTGCAGACCGGCGCTTACCCGCCGAAAGCCGAGGAAAGCGTTCTCGCCGCCATCCGCGCCATCGATGGCCGCCATCATTTCGAGACTTTCATCTCCTTGTCCTGTCACAACTGCCCGGAAGTGGTGCAGGCGCTCAACCTGATGGCGGTGCTCAATCCGGGCATTTCGCACCAGATGATCGACGGCGCCTTGTTCCAGGACGAAATCAACGCTCGTCAGATCATGGGCGTACCGACGGTCTATCACAATGGCGAACACTTCGGTCAAGGGCGCATGTTGCTCGCCGAGATCGTCGCCAAGATCGACAGCGGCGCCGCCGAACGCGAAGCGGCGCAGATTTCGACTCGCGCCCCCTACGACGTGCTGATCGTCGGTGGCGGTCCGGCCGGCGCCGCGGCGGCGATATACGCCGCCCGCAAGGGAATCCGTACCGCTATCGTCGGCGAACGCTTCGGTGGCCAGGTACTCGACACGCTGGCCATCGAGAACTTCATTTCGGTCAAGGCCACCGACGGCCCGAAACTGGCAGCCGCGCTGGAAGAGCACGTCCGCGAATACGGCGTGGACATCATCAACCTGCAGAGCGCTGCGGCCCTGCAGCCCGCCGTTGTTGGCAATGGTTTGCACGAAATCCGGCTGGCCAGCGGCGCCACGTTGCGCAGTAAAACGGTGATCATCGCCACCGGCGCGCGTTGGCGTGAAATAAATGTCCCCGGCGAAAAAGAGTACCGCAGTCATGGCGTCGCCTATTGCCCGCACTGTGATGGGCCCTTGTTCAAAGGCAAGCGCGTCGCGGTGATCGGCGGGGGCAACTCGGGCGTCGAGGCAGCGATCGATCTGGCGGGAATCGTCGGTCAGGTCACGCTGATCGAGTTCGACCCCAAATTACGTGCCGACGCCGTGCTGCAGAACAAGTTATATAGCCTGCCGAACGTCAGGGTCATCACCAGCGGCCTGACCACCGAAGTGATCGGTGACGGGCAAAAAGTCAGCGGACTCGTCTATACCGACCGGAACAGCGGAGACAGTTACCGTCTCGAGCTCGAAGGCATTTTCGTGCAGATCGGGTTGCTGCCGAACAGCGAGTGGCTACGGGGCACGCTTGCTCTCTCTCCCCGTGGCGAGATCGAAACCAACGCCCGCAACGAAACGTCGCTGGCCGGTGTTTTCGCCGCCGGTGACGTGACCACCGTCCCCTACAAACAGATCGTCATCGCCATGGGAGAAGGATCGAAAGCTTCGCTGAGCGCTTTCGATTATCTGATTCGTCAATAAACCTCTGAATGCCGTCCGAGCAGCCTCGGGCGGCGAGGTCAACCCGACGGTTGCCTGTAAAGTCAGCTTGCCCGAACGTTAGTCGTCGATTATGTTTTAATGGATGGCAAGCTCCGACAACAATACGGCCGAACTGATCCACAAGCTCAGTAAAGATCTGGCGAATCAGCGTGCCTTACTGATCGACCGTTATCCGAACGCGCGCAATTCCTTGCGCCTGATGCTCTCGGCCATGGGCGTCACCTCGGTGCACAGCGCCAGCAACTCGGCTGAAGTGTTGCGGCAGGTAAAAAACAACCACTTCGACATGATTCTGGCCGATTATCTGCTCGAAGACGGCCGCGACAGTCAACAATTGCTCGAGGAATTGCGTCAGCAGCATCTGGTGCCCTTGAGCACGGTCTTTTTCCTGATTACCAGCGAACGCGCCTATCACAACGTCGTGTCGATCGCCGAACTGGCGCTCGACGACTATCTGATCAAGCCATTCACCATTGACGAACTGCAAGGCCGCCTGATCCGCGCCTTGTATAAGAAGCGTTTCTTCAATCCCTTGTTCGACAGTCTCGACAACGGTGCTTATGCCGAGGCGCTAGTCATCTGCGAACGCCTGGTGGCGCAAAACAATGGTTTTCTCTTCGACGCCTTACGTTTCAAAGGCGAGATACTGAATGCCCTGGGACGGCATGACGAGGCGCAGGCCGTTTATCAGCGGGTCCTCGCGCAGCGTCTGGTTCCCTGGGCGCGGATGGGTTTGGCCATCGCTTTGCGCGGGCAAAACCAGTTGCCGGAGGCGGAAGCGATCGGCGAATCCCTGATCGCGGATTTCCCCGAGTTCCTCGCCGCCTACGATTTTCTCGCTGCGGTCAAGGAACAGCGGGACAAGCTGCCCGATGCGCAAGAAGTGCTGCAACAGGCCACGGTCCGCTCGCCGAACAACTCGAATCGGCAACGCATGGTCGGCGACGTGGCGGTGCGCAACAACGATCTGGCCACCGCGGAAAAAGCGTACAGCAAGGTTATCGACCGGCGGCGTGGTTCATCGCTGAAAGATGTCAACGATTACACCAATCTGACGCACGTGCTGCTCGACCGAGGGCAAACCGAAGCCGCCAAAGCGATCACCGAAGATCTGCGACGCAGTTGGCGGGGCAACAAGCAGGGCGAAGTCGCCGCCCTGGTCATGGAATCGCTCTGTGCCAACAAGGAAGGTGACGCCAGCAAAGCCCAGCGAGCCGTGAAGAAAGCACTCGGTCTCTATGAAGCGATCAAGGATGATGGGCGCGCCAGCACCGCTTTATCGCGAAAATTGACGCTCGATCTGGCGCACGCTTGTCTGGCGACCGGCGAAGAAGAGGCGGCGCGAAACATCATCCGGCAGGTGGCCGCCGAAAATCATGAAGACGGCGCGGTGATTGCGCAGGTGCAAAACATTTATGCCAAGGCCGGCAAAGCGGCGGACGGCAAGGCGCTGCTCGCCGAGGTCGGCAAGGAAATCGTTGAATTGAACAATCGCGGCGTACTCGCTGCGCGCAGCGGTGACGTTGCCGCTTCGGTCAAACTGCTCATCGAGGCCGCCGAACGCGTTCCCAACCTGCAATTCCTGGTCAATGCCGCCAAAGCAATTTTTACCTTGCTCGATCTCAAGGGCTGGGACAACACATTGGCCAAGCGCGGCCTGGGCTATCTGGAAAATGCGCAGATGAAGGACATGCGCAACCCGAAGGTCATCTCGGCCCGCGAGCTGTATCAGCGCGTCGCACGCAAATACGGCATTCCGATCGTTCCCCTCGCCGGTGCGAAACGTAACGAGGAACCGGCAGACGCCAGCCGCTCCGGCGAAGCGTCCGGTGCGCGCAGCAGGCGTTGATGGCCATGAATCGGGCGCCTTCTGTCTGCCCGATCGTTGCCAGAACCCCTCGGCGGGGCTGTCAGATTTTTTGTGTGTGAGGCGAGAGGAGACTTTTCCACGGT
>CAYRXO010000170.1:0-7760 GCA_964428215.1 uncultured Candidatus Accumulibacter sp.
GCTTCCCAGATCACTGCGTTGAGCGGATAGTCGAGCTGCGGCGATCCGTCGCCGGCCAGCCGGACCTCGCCGCCGCGGCTCTCGGGGTGGAAACCGTCGCGCAGCAAGGCCAGCAGGACCTGGGTGTGCGTGAAATCGCGCATCACCTCGCGATGCGCGGCGCCGAAGCCGTGCAGCGTCGTCGCAAAGAGCACCGGATGCAGCGGCGCGCTTTCGATCTTGAAGCCGAGCGGCCCGTCGATCGGCGCCTGGTGCAGAAAATGGTCGCAATAGACCGTCTGCGGCGCGCCGGCGTAGGCATCGACGCGTTGTGGCATGCGCGCCGCCGAGATGACCACCGGATGCAGAAAGGTACGTTTGCCGATCAGCCGCGGCGGGTCGGGAACGCCGCTGCGCAGCAGCAGCGCCGGACTGCCGATGGCGCCGGCGGCGACGACGAAATGCCGCGCACGCAGTCGCACGCGGATGCCGGAAGCGCGGATGCCGTCGGGCTGCAGCGCCAGACAGTCGAGCGCCGTGACGCGGCTGCCGGCGAAACGCAGCCGCCCGGCGCGCAGCCGGCTGTAGAGCGTCGCTCCGCGCTGCAGCGCAGCAGGGATGCTGGTCAGCAGCATCGACTGCTTGGCGTTGGTCGGGCAGCCCATGCCGCAGTAGCCGAGGTTCCAGCAGGCCTTGACGTTGCGCCGGATCGCGCCGACCGGAATGGCCAGCTGGCCGGCGCCGTCAGCCAGTGCCTGATTGTTGGCGTTCGGCGGCGTTTCCCACGGCCGGATCGACAGCTTATGCTCGATGAGCGCGAACCAGGCGCTCAGGGCGTCGGCGTTCAACGTGCGCAGGCCGAGCGCCTGCTGCCAGTAGTCGAGCACCGCCGGCGGCGTGCGGAAACTGCTCGTCCAGTTGACCGTCGTCGAGCCGCCGACGCAACGGCCTTGCAGAATGTTGATCGCCTTGTCGGTCGTTTTACGGGCTGCCGAATCCTGATACAGATCGGGGTAGGCGATCGATTCCTGCATTTTGAAATCGCTCGACGAGCGCAGCGGCCCTTCCTCGATCATCACCACGCGCAGACCGGCGGCGCTCAGCCATTCGGCGCTGATGCCGCCGCCGGCGCCGGTGCCAATGACGACCACGTCGGCGTCGACAGTCTGGTGGCGGGTCAGCGTCGAAGCATCGACGTGACGCCAGCCGCTGGCCAGACCGGCTTGGATCGGGTCGAGCATCAGAAATAGCCCCGCGGAGGGCCGGGGTAGCCGATCGCCGGCCAGTTTGCCGGCTGGCCGTACCAGGCGGCGAAGGTCAGATCGTGCAGCGCGGCGTACGCGCTCCGCAGCAGTTGCAGACGGCTGGAACGCCATGACTGCAGAAATTCGCCGACCTCGGCGACGCTCGCCTCGCGCCACGGTGTGCCGACGCCGGCGAGCAGCCGGCGACCGGGGGCGGCGACCAGCAGACCGAACAACTCGCCGATTTCCTGTTGCGTGGCGAGCGAAAAACCGCGCACCGCCTGTTCGATGCCGTCGACGGTCTGCGCCAGCAGCCGGCGCCGTTCGTCTCCCGGCGGCGGCAGCGTACCGTCGAGCAGGGCGTTGCTCACCGCGGACAGCATTTCGCGTTCGGCCGCGTTCAGTTGGCGGCTGCCGGCGCCGTTCAACCGGCCGGCGAAGGCCAGCAGCAGCCCGCCGGCCAGACCGGTGCGCAAAAATTGCCGGCGGCCGGCGCCAAGCCGCGGCCATGATTGCGCAGCGCGCACCGGGCGCCGCCAGGCAGACCACGCTTGACGAGCGCTCATCGCAGCATCAACCGCGTCAGATGGTCGAACAAAGCGCCGTACGGCGGCTTGAAGAGACCGATGCCGGCCAGGCGCGACTGCCGGAAAACCGCCTGCGCTACGGAAAAGGTCTGAAAACCGGCGTAGCCGTGATAACGCCCCATGCCGCTCTCGCCGACGCCGCCGAACGGCAGCTCGTCCTGCGCGATGTGCAGAATCACGTCGTTGATCGTCACGCCGCCGGACAGCGTACCGTCGAGCACGCGTTCGATGTGCGCCGGATTGCGGTCGAAGTAATAGAGCGCCAGCGGCCGCGGCCGACGATTGACCTGCGCCAGCGCCTCGTCGAGGCTGGCATAGCCGCATACCGGCAGCAGCGGACCGAAAATCTCCTCCTGCATGACGCGCAAATCGTCGCGCGGATTGAGCAGCGCCAGCGGCGGCAGGCGCCGCCGTTGAGCGTCGGCAACGACGCCGGGCGCCAGTTCGACGACGCGCGTGCCGGCCTCACGGGCTTCAGCGAGCAGCGCGTTCAGGTGCGCAAAGTGACGGGCATCGATCAGCGCGCTGTAATCCGGCGTGCGCGCCAGATCCGGATAACAGGTGGCGACGACGCGCCGCGCCGCGGCGACGAAATCCTCTTCCTGCCCGGCAGGCAGCAGCACGTAATCGGGCGCAATGCACGTCTGGCCGGCGTTCAGGCACTTGCCGATGACGATGCGTTCGACGGCGTGCGCAAACTGCTGCCCGGACAAGCCCGGACCGATGATCGCCGGCGATTTGCCGCCCAGTTCGAGCGTCACCGGCGTCAGGTTGTCGGCCGCCGCGCGCATCACCGCGCGGCCGACCGCCGTCGACCCGGTGAACAACAGATGATCGAACGGCAGGCTGGCGAAGTCGCGCGCGACGCTCACGTCGCCTTCGACGACCGCCAGTTCGTCGTCGGCAAAATGACGCGCCAGCAGCTCGGCGAACAGCGCCGCGGTGGCCGGCGTCCGCTCGGACATCTTGACCAACGCCCGATTGCCGGCGGCGAGCGCTGAGGCCAGCGGCGCAACGGCCAGATAGAGCGGGTAGTTCCACGGCACCATCACGCCGACGGCACCCAGCGGATAGTGGCGCACTTCGGCGCGGCCGGGCAGGAACCAGACGCCGACCGGACGGCGCTGCGGACGCAGCCAGCGGCGCAGATGCCGTTGCGCGTGCCGTAACGCCTGATGACTGGGGAAGAGTTCGAAAAGCCGGGTTTCCGCCGGCGAACGGTGGCCGAAATCCTGGGCGATGGCGTCGATCAGCGCCGCCTCATGCTCGCTGAGCAGACGATCGAGCGTGCGCAAGCGGCGCTCGCGCACCGCCAGCGACGGATTCGGCGCGTTGCGCGCCGCCGCCTGCAGGCGGGCGAAGCGGCTGGCCAGCGAATCGGCAACAGGCATGGGCGATCCTCGGAAAGATACGCTGGAAAGTGTAATCCGCGCCTCGCTGCCGCGTTAGGTGAAAGCGACTAAAATCCCTTGGCCAGGACTGGAAAAATGGCGGCGCTGGCAGAAGGGCCAAGCACGGCCTGCAGCCGGCCACAGCGCATTTCACTCGCCCAGTCGTTGCTGCCGCGTCTCCCTTCTCGTACACGAAACGACTTCGAAAGCATGGAACAGCCAGGACATCCCGACGACCGGCAGGCGAGCGCCGCCGCGCTGCGCCAGCATCTGCAAGCCGCCAGGACGCTGCGTCGCCAGGCGCAGGCGGCCGAGAGCAGCGCCAGCCAGCACCGCCAGTTGCGCGCCTGGCAGGCCGCCCGGCTGGCGCGCACGCATGCCGATCTGCTGCGCAGCGAACGCTTCGGCGAAGCGGCACGCTTCTTCCTCAGCGACCTCTACGGACCGAAGGATTTCAGCCGCCGCGACGACGAAGTCGAACGCATCCTGCCGCTGCTGATCCGGATGCTGCCCTCGTCGGCGCTGTACACCGTCGCACTGGCAGTCGAAGTCGACGCGCTGACCGAACGGCTCGACGCGGCGATGATTGGCCAGCTCGTTGCCGAGGGAACGATCGATCGTCTCGATGAAGCGGCCTACGCCGCCGCCTACCGCGCCGTCGGTCTGCAGGACGAACGGCAGCGGCAGATCGAGCTGATCGGCCAGATCGGTCGCTTTCTCGAGCGGCTGGCGCGTAAACCGCTGCTCACCCAATTGCTCAAACTGATGCGCCAGCCGGCGCAGGCGGCCGGCCTCGGCGAACTGCAGGAATTTCTCGAACGCGGTTTCGTCGCCTTCCGCCACATGGGGCCGGCCGCAGAGTTTCTCGCCGCGATCGACAGTCGTGAACGGCGGCTGATGCAGTGTCTTTTCGCCGGCGAAGCGCATCCCTTCGAAAATCAGGCGGCGGGACGTTGATGCGGCGACCGCCTGCTTACACGCTGTCACAGAACGCCACAGAGAAGTCGTAGACGCCAAGCGAAACACTCGGGTACTATGCGCCCTGTCGCTGAGGTGCTCCCTTCCTCCCCCTCCCCCTCCGGAGTGTCTTGGTGACGGCAACACCGGCCCGCCCAGCTCCCTGCGCGGGCCGTTTCGTTTCATGGTTCGCTATCGGGTGAAAACCCTCTTTTCCAGGCCCATCGACCACGCCAAACGAATCATGAACGACGACAACCGCCTCCGCTTCGACACTGCCAGCCCTTCTGCCAACCCGCCGGCGTCCGCCTGGCTGGGAAAAGTGCTGGCCATCGTCCTCGGCGCGGTCGCGATGACGGTCGGCGCCATGTTTTCGCTGCTCGCGCTGGTGCTGATCGCCGGCGCGCTGGTCTTTGCGCTGATCTACTGGAAAACGCGCCACTGGCGCCGGCTTTGGCAAGCGCAGATGCGTCAGTCGGCCTCCCGGAAAACGTCCGGACCGCCGGATGAAACCGCTGTCGGCACGATCATCGAAGGCGAAGTCCTGCACCGTTCATCGGAAGCGCGTTGAAGAAAAGCAGATCACTTCGCTCGCCAATTTTTAAAATTGAATCAACGAATTGAAGAGGCATGAGAGGCGGTCCGCGGTGACCCGTCTTTCCCTGAATGACCGCCGCTGCCCCGCCATTCATCGCTTGCCCTCCACCATGCGTCGCGGCAACCAACGCAGCAGTGTGGCGTAAAGATCGGCCGGCTTGACCGGTTTGCCGACGAAATCGCTCATCCCGGCCGCCATGCACGCTCGCCGGTCGACGTCGAAGGCGTTGGCGGTCAGCGCCAGGATCGGCAAGGCCGCGCAGTCGGGCAACTGATGGATCAGTTGTGTCGCTTCGCGGCCACCCATGTTCGGCATCTGCACGTCCATCAAAATCGCGTCGTAGCTTGACGCTTTCGCTTTGGCCACCGCCTCGACTCCGTCGTTGGCCAGGTCGACCTGCAGATCGGCCGCCAGCAACAGGTCCAGTGCCACTTCCCGGTTGATCGGGTTGTCTTCGACGAGCAGGATGCGGGCACCGGCACAACAGCGGCGCAGTTCCGCTTCGCAGTCGGCATCGCGGATGTCGTCCGTGGCGGAGGAAAACGACAGATGCCGTGGGCTGCGCTGCACGCGGGCGGTAAACCAGAACGTGCTGCCGCGCCCCGCTTCGCTTTCGACGCCGGTGTCGCCGCCCATCAGGCGCGCCAGCCGGCGGGTGATCGCCAAGCCGAGGCCGGTGCCACCGTATTCACGCGTCGTCGAGGTGTCGATTTGTTCGAAGACCTGGAACAGGCGGCCGATGTCCGCCGGCGCGATGCCGATGCCGGTGTCGGCGACTTCGAAACGCAAGAGCAGATTGTGGCCGTCGTCCTCGAGGACGCGCGCGCGCAGGGTGATCGTACCGGCATGCGTGAATTTGACGGCATTGGTCGCGTAGTTGAGCAGCGCCTGGCTGAGCCGGGTCGGGTCGCCGCGCAGCCAGAACGGCACGCTGTCCGGATCGATGATCACCGTCAGACCTTTCGCCTGTGCGGCGTGCGCAATCACCGAACTGGCGTTGTCGAAGATCGCCGAGAGATGAAAATCGGTGCTTTCCAGCCCGAGATGTCCGGCGTCGATCTTCGACAGGTCGAGCACATCGTTGATCAGCGCCAGCAGGTGATAGCTGGCCTTGTCGATGCGTTCGAGGCGTACGACGCATTCGGGAGTTTTCAGGTCGCGACGCAGCAGGTAAGTCAGACCGATGATCGCATTCATCGGGGTGCGGATCTCATGACTCATATTGGCCAGAAAAGCGCTCTTCGCCTGGTTGGCGGCTTCGGCCTGCTGGCGGGCGACTTCAAGCTCGCGCGTTCTCTGGCTGACCAGTTCTTCGAGATGATCGCGGTGGCGATCGAGTTCGGCACGCAGGCGCTTTTTCTCGGTGATGTCGGCTTTCACCGCCACGTAATGGCTGATTGCTCCGTCCGCCTGTCGCAAAGGACTGATGATCGCCAGTTCGTCGTAATCGTTGCCGTTCTTGCGCCGGTTGATGAATTCGCCGCGCCAGGTTTCGCCACGTTCGAGCGTCTGCCACATCGCGCGATAGATGTCGGGCGGCGTCTTCCCCGACTGCAGCAGACGCGGATTCCTGCCGAGCACTTCGTCGCGCTGAAAGCCGGTGGCACGCTCGAAAGCCGCATTGACATATTCGATACGTGCCGACAGATCAGTAATGACGATGCTCTCCGGGCTTTGTTCAACGGCCAGCGACAGCTTGCGCAATTGCGCCTCGGCGCGTTTGCGCTCGGTGATGTCGTAGGAAATGGCCAGAACTACCTGCCGTCCGGCGAGTTCGATCCGCTTCAGACTGACATCGGCGTACACCCGTCGGCCGTCGCGATGGCAATGTTCCCATTCGAAATGCTGTTCCTCGCCGGCCAGCGCGGCGGCGAGCACACGCGCCGCTTTGCCGGCTGACGTTTCTCCATCCGGCTGAAGGCTGGGCGAAAGTTCTTCGAAGGGCCGGGCCAGCAAGGTCTGCTTGTCAGCATCGCCGAAGAAACGGGCGGTCGCCAGATTGCAATCGAACGGACGCCCCTGCGCGAACAACCACATCGGCACCGGCGAGGATTCGAACAGGGTCGCAAACCGTTGCTGACCTTGGCGAATCTGCCGGTTCTGCACCAGCAGTTGCAAACCGGTCAGGAGCAACAAAACCAGCAATATGGCCAGCGAGATGAGCCAGGCGGCGTGCTGCCGCCAGAGATCGTCAAAGGTAAACTCGAGCGGTTGATCGTAGGGAGGGAAACGCAGTCGACGCAGGACGAGGTCGACTTCGCCGTAATCGGCTGGAATGGTGAAGCCACCGATTTCCGCCGCACGTGCCGCCGCACTCTGCGCCGGTAGCGAGAGCAGCGCGACGGTCAGCTCGCGCGCCAGCGGTGTTGGCACGTGCGCCAAAGTGACCACCGGCCATTCGGGATACAGTCGCGTCGAACTGAGGTACGGAAAAGCCGGGTGTGACTGGCGATGGATGATCTTCAGACGTGCCGGGTCGAGTTTGCCTTCTTCGACCATCGCTTCGATGATGCCGCTACGCGCAAAACCAACCTCGGCCTGACCGGCAAGCACCGCCTCGACGGCGCGGTCGTGCGGCATGCCGGTAATCAGCAACTGATCTTCAGCCGGCAAGGGAACGCCGGCCTGCAGCAGTTCGTAAGCCGCCATCACATAGCCGCCCAGCGAAGACGTGCCATTGGTCGCGATGCGCTGCCCGACGAGATCGGCCAGCGTCGATATCGAGCTGTTACTGGCGCGGGTGAAAATCACGCCGCTGAAGGTCGCGAGCGTATGTTCGCCTTCCCGGGTGATCTGGGTGGCCAGCGGCGACGACAGGCGATAACGATGTTTCAGCAGGATGTAATGTCCGGGGTTGGTCAGCAGCACATCGATGTCGTCGTGTTTGACCGCCTCTTCAAGGTCGGCGTAATCGTGCACGGACAAGTGGACGCGCCGCTGCAGCGCATTTTCCAGGTATGCCGCCAGCGGTTGCCATTGTTGAACAGCATGTTCCGTCGGACGA
>CAYRXO010000171.1:0-7729 GCA_964428215.1 uncultured Candidatus Accumulibacter sp.
CGGGTGCGGCCGCTGGGAGCAGGTGATCGTGCCGAGCGTGCTCTGGCCACCACCGGCACTGAAGCCGATGTCGATTGCATGGAGCGCGCGGTCGGTCTGTTCTGGCGTGCGCTGTGCTTGTGGTTGCTTTTGTCGTTGTTGTTAGGGCTTGCCAGTCTGGTAGGCGGTTGATCGATTTTTTACAGGAGTTTCTTCATGAGCAGAGAAGTCGTAGTCCTCAGTGCAGCCCGTTCAGCCATTGGTACATTCGGTGGTTCCCTTGCCAACATGGAGCCGCATGAACTGGGTGGCACCGTAATGAAAGAGACGATCGCCCGTGCCGGTGTCGACCCGCAGCAGATCACCTACGTGACCGTCGGCAACTGCATTCCCACCGATTCACGTTTCGCTTATGTGGCGCGCGTCGCAGCGATCCAGGCCGGTCTGGCAATGGATTCGGTGGCCATGGCGGTGAACCGGCTGTGTGCCTCCGGCCTGCAGGCGATCGTCACCACCGCCCAGAACATCGCGCTCGGCGATGCCGATTACGGCGTCGGCGGCGGTGTCGAGGTGATGTCGCGCGGCTCCTACATGCTGACCGCCATGCGTACCGGTGCGCGCATGGGTGACAGCAAGGCGATCGACATGATGGTCGCGACGCTCAACGATCCGTTCGGGGTCGGTCACATGGGCGTCACCGCCGAAAACCTGGCCAGCAAGTGGAACATCAGCCGTGACGAGCAGGATGCGCTGGCCGTCGAATCGCAGCGCCGGGCGGCCGCAGCGATCGCCGAAGGCCGCTTCAAGTCGCAGATCGTGCCGATCGTCCTCAAATCGCGCAAGGGCGACGTGATCTTCGATACCGACGAACACGTCAAGGGCGGCACGACGATGGAAACGCTGGCCAAGATGAAGCCGGCGTTCATCAAGGACGGCACGGTCACCGCCGGCAACGCCTCGGGTATCAACGACGGTGCCGCGTTCATGGTACTGACCGCCGCCGATCTGGCGGCCAAAGCCGGTCAGAAGCCGATTGCCCGCCTGGTGGCTTATGCCGTGGCCGGTGTGCCGAACGACGTCATGGGCGAAGGCCCGATTCCGGCCACCAAGGCAGTGCTGAAGAAAGCCGGTCTGACGCTCGATCAGATGGATGTCGTCGAATCCAACGAAGCCTTCGCCGCGCAGGCGATCGCCGTCAATCGCGGCCTCGGTCTCGATCCGGTGAAGACCAACCCCAACGGCGGCGCGATCGCGCTCGGCCACCCGGTCGGCTGCTCCGGCGCCTTCATCGCCACGAAAGCGATTTACGAATTGCAGCGCATCGCCGGCAAATATGCGCTGGTGACGATGTGCATCGGCGGCGGTCAGGGCATCGCGGTCATTTTCGAGCGCATCTGAGGCTGACAAGCCGCAGTGCATAGCCGCCGGCAAATCGCTGCGGCGGCTTGGTGATGCACAGGCCCGGTCGATCGTGACCGGGCCTGTGCCTCTTTGGCAGGCATCGGCGTAGCGTGAAAGTCGCCACCCTCTCCACACATTGCCGCTCTGCAGAAGAAGAAACGGGTTGTGGGAAACGAGCAGCGCTTTTTCTACGCGCTGCGGGGAATATTGCCTCAGGCGATCGTGCGAGTGCTCAAACGCTGAAACTGATCCGCCCGCTGCCTTGCTGGTGGCTTTGCCCGTCAGGGCCGTAGAGCTTCAGCGTAGCGGCGTTACCGAGCAGTGTTTCCAGTGCTTGGCTGTTGTTCTGCAAGCGGACGCGGATCAGTTCGCCGTTCGCCGCATTCAGATCTCGTGCCTGAGCAGCCAGTTTGAGTAGCGACGACCATACAGGAGCGGCGGATGTTTCGGCCGGCTGTGATTGCAGCCAAGCCGTCAGTGCGCTGTTCTCGCCGCTCAAACCCGCGCTGGCGAGAATTTGCGCCCGCCGCTTGCCCATCGCGGCAAGCTGACCGGCCAGACTGTTTTTTTCATCGACCACTCGCGGCAGTTCATCGACGGTGCCGGCGAGCAGCATCACGCGCTCGCGCTCGAGCAGGGCGATGAATCGTTCAAGGACCCCGCATTCGGCGCTGACGATGCCGGCGAACGGAACAGACGGCTCCGTCATCGCTTGGCCAGCCATCAATTCGACGGTTTATTGACCAGTTCCTTGGCCGAGGCAATCAGGCGGTCGGCGATGGCGCCGGCGTTGATGGTGAATTGGCCGTCGGCGATCGCCTGCTTAATTTCGGCAACGCGCGCCGCGTCGAAGGTCGAGGTTTCGCTGGTCGACTGGAGTTGGGCGGCCAGACTGCTCAGGTGCACTTCGGCGGCGGAACCGGCGTCGGTCTTGCTGACTGCCGGGCGACTGCGCGTCTCGCTGATCTTGGTCGTCGTGGTCAGGCTGCTGTCAATTTTCACGGTGACGCTCCCACAAAAAACGGTTGTGCTCGAACTATCTAACGACGTGACGCTGGCAAACTTTAATCGATTGCGGCCGCGGAATCGTCTGCCGAATCAATAACTGACCTGAACGATGCCGCCCGGGCGGGCCACACCGCTGACCACCTGTCCGGAATGCGTGCGCACCTGTGTCACCTGGCCGTCGACGGCATTGTTCAGCGCTTTACCTTCGTTGCTGACCGAGAAGCCGTCGCCGCTGGAGATCAGCCGCACGCTTTGTCCCTGCTGCACGACCCAAGGCGCGGCCAGCCACTCGGCACGTAGCGGCTGGCCGGCGGCGACGCCGATTTTGACCGTTTTGCCGATGGCCTGCGCCGGGTCGGTGAGCACGCTGACCGGCAAGGCGCCCAGATCGCCGGGCTGGCTGGCAATGTCGCCCCTCTCGACCTTCTGGCCCGGAAGCAGTTGGCGAAATGCGACCAGATGGCTGCCGGCAATCGACACCTGCACCGGCACGTAAGCCGTCCAGGGCGTCGGCGCGAGGCAACGCACGCCAACGGTGGTTTTGCCCCACAGCCGGCTGCCGGGCGGTAGAAACGGTTCGTAGGCACTGCAGGCGGCTAGCCGCGACTGCTGATCGAGCTGGCCATGGCTGTAAGTGACTTTTCCCGGCAATCCCTGCGTCTGCGTCTGCAGAAAATTGTCCAGCGCGGAGGACCAGGTCGTTTGCGCCTGCGCAAAACAAGTGCACATCAGCGGAACCACCATGAGCAAACGGCAAAGTCGCCGGCAAAAGGTAAGGAAATCGAACATGTGTGCATTCTGCCTCAATCGCGAACGCAAACGGTGATAGGTTTTTTTATCCAGTGAGCAAAATGAATGCCTGCTCCGTCACCCGCACTCCGATCCCTCGCCGACGAGAGTGAGGGAATGCACTGTCAATCGACAGGAGCGCAGAATCAAAGGCAGCGGGCATCGCGCCACGCCACGCTGCGATTGGTCTCGGCTGGCATTTGCTTAGCGCTTCCTCGAGCGCAGAGAAGCGTCGTCGATGATCTATCGACATCGGCTTGCCGTAACACCAGCCGGCGTGAGCGGCAAGATTTGCCGTCATGCCGGCAAGCGGAAAGCAGGCGGCAAGGAACCGGCATGCGCTGCCGCGGCTCGGCACGCAGCGATCGACCGCAACCGGCAGATGGCATGCGGCTTGCTTGATTCAGCCGACCGCCACTTTCAGCGAGACGATGATGCTCAACAAACTGGACCGGCTGTTTTCATTCCAGCAACAGGCGCTTTCCCTGCGTGCCCACCGGCAGCAGGTATTGGCCAGTAATATCGCCAACGCCGACACGCCGAACTATCTGGCGCGTGATTTCGATTTTGCCGCCGCCTTGCAGCAAACCGTCGCCGGTCGTAGACAGGACGGCGTCGCTCTGACGCGCACTTCACCGTGCCACCTGCCCGGCATGGGCGACTCGCCGGTCCGGCTGGCCTATCGACAGCCGCTGCAAGCCAGTGCTGACGGCAATACCGTTGAAATGGACGTCGAAAGAGGTCTCTTCGCCGAGAATTCCTTCTTCTACGAAGCTGGTACGACCTTCCTCACCCACCAGGTGAAGAGCATGTTGGCCGCCGTGCAACCATAAGCAAGGATTGGCAATCGCATGAGCCTGTTCAATACCTTTCAGGTCGCCGGCAGCGCCTTGACCGCGCAGTCGCTGCGGCTCAACGCCGTGGCCAGCAATCTGGCCAACGCCGACAGCATCGTCAGTTCGGACGGTAAACCTTACCAGGCAATTCAGGTGGTGTTCTCCGCTGTGCCGATGGGCAACGCGGCAGCGCAAGGCGTCCGCGTCACGCAGGTGGTGCACGACAGCAGCCCGGGCCGGCGGGTGTATGACCCGCGCAGTCCGGCTGCCGACGAAAAGGGCTATGTGACGATGCCGAATGTGAATGTCGTCGAGGAAATGACGAACATGATTTCGGCGTCGCGTTCTTACCAGACCAACGCCGAAGTGATGAACACCGCCAAGCAACTGCTGCTCAAGACGCTGGCACTCGGCCAATGAATGGTGTACCGCTGCGCGACTTGCAGCCCATGGCATGAATCAAGGAGAAATCGATGGCCACTTCCTCGGTCAATTCCGCTAGCGACATCTTTGCGGCGCTCAATGGCAAACGGACCGGCAGTGACGCGTCGGCGACGGCGGGTACGCAGGACCGTTTTCTCAAACTGCTGGTCACCCAGCTGCAGAACCAGGATCCGCTCAATCCGCTGGACAACGCGGCGGTCACGTCGCAACTGTCACAGATCAGCACCGTGACCGGCATCGAAAAGATGAATGAAACACTGACCAGCCTGTTGAGTTCGTACAGCGACAACCAGAGCATACAGGCAGCCGGCCTGATCGGCAAAAATGTCCTCGCGCCGGGCACGGCGTTAAAACTTGCCGGTGGTCAGGCCACCGGTGGGGTCAATCTTGCCGCTGCCGCCGATCAGGTACGCGTGTCGATCCTCGACAGCAGCGGCGCCGTACTGCAGGTACAGAATCTCGGTGCCCGTCCTGCCGGCAGTTTCGCCTTCGTCTGGGACGGCAAGACCGATCAGGGCGCCACGGCGCCGGCCGGCAACTATCACTTCAGCGTCAATGCCGTTCAGGCCGGGGAAAAAGTGACCGCCGATCCGCTGCAACTTGGCACGGTTTCTGCATTGATTCGTGGCAAGAGCGGTTTTGAGCTTGAACTGGGCGCGCTGGGCCGGGTCGATTTCACCAAGGTACAGCAAATTTTCTAGATTGATCAGCAGGGGAAAACGATGAGTTTCCAACAGGGTTTGAGTGGTCTGAACGGAGCCGCGTCGGCGTTGAATGTCATCGGCAACAACGTGGCCAATGCCAGTACCGTCGGTTTCAAGGGAGCCAATACGCAGTTTGGCGACATGTATGCCGCTTCACTGGGCATGGTCGGTTCCTCGCAGATCGGTATCGGCGTCAATGTCGGTGCGGTGGCGCAGCAATTTACCCAGGGCAATCTGACGACGACCAACAACGCGCTCGACATGGCGCTCAACGGCGGCGGTTTCTTCCGCGTGAGCAATAACGGTGAAATGAGCTATACGCGCAATGGCCAGTTCCATCTCGACAAAGATGGTTATGTAGTCAACGACCAGAAACTGCGTCTGACCGGTTATCCGGCGGCGCCCAACGGACTGGTCACCACCTCCAGCCCAGTCGAACTGCAGTTGTCGGCCAGTCAGATGGCTCCCCGGGCGACCAGCGATCCGCTGTCGGGCAATCTGACGGCGACGCTCAATCTCGATTCGCGGAAAACGGTGCCAACAGTCACCACGTTCGATTATCAGAATCCGCAAAGCTACAATTTCTCGACGGCGTTGTCGGTCTATGACAGTCTCGGCAATCCGCACAACCTGACCACCTTCTATGTGCTCAATACGCCGACCGCACCCGCCGGCAACGAATGGACGGTCTACGCGACGCTGGATGGCGCCAATCCGCAGGCGCTGGCCGGCAATCTGATCTTCGACACCTCCGGCAACCTGGACCCGGCGTCAGCACTGCACACACTGCCGACCTGGAACCTGACCACCGGCGCGACGACGCCGTGGTCGCCGGGATCGATCGATTATGCCGGCACCACGCAGTACGGCAGCGATTCGAGCGTCGATGATCTGACGCAGGGCGGTTACCCGGCCGGCAATCTGGCCAGCATCGGCGTCAGCGCCGACGGCATCATTCTCGGCCGTTACAGCAACGGTCAATCGCGCCAGCTCGGCCAGGTGGTTCTGGCGACCTTTGCCAATCCGAACGGACTGTTCAACCTCGGTAACAATCACTGGTCGCTGACCGCCGAGTCCGGGCCGGAACTGGTCGGCCAGCCGATGTCCGGCGGCCGCGGCGTCATTCAGTCGTCGACAGTCGAAGATTCGAACATCGACCTGACCAAGGCACTGGTGGACATGATCACCGCGCAACGCAACTATCAGGCCAACGCGCAGACGATCAAGACGCAGGATCAGGTAATGCAGACACTGGTGAATCTGCGTTAAGCGTTTTGAGGCATGAAAACCCAGTTTTTCCCCTCTTACCCCAGACCCCTCTCGCATGAGGGGATAGGGGTGGGGATTGCTGAGTCGCGACGCGGCTAATTAGGTACTTTGCCCGAGTCTGACCATGGACCGACTGATCTATACCGCGATGAGCGGCGCCAAGCAGATTTTTCTGCAGCAGGCCGGTGTGGCACAAAACTTGGCCAACGCCAGCACGACCGGCTACCGCTCGATGGAACATCGTTTCCGTGCGGCGCCGCTCCTCGGCTACGGCACGCCGACGCGCGCCTTCGCCGTCGATGCCTCGGTGGCCGACGTGTTCGAGCAAGGCCCGATGCTGGCCACCGGCCGGCCGCTCGACGTCGCCGTTCAGGGCGCCGGCTGGATCGCCGTCCAGGCCGCCGACGGCCGCGAAGCCTACACGCGCGCCGGCAACCTGAAAACCGACGTCAACGGCGTCTTGCAGACCAGCGCCGGTTACAACGTCGTCGGCGAGGGCGGGCCGATCACCCTGCCGCCGGACAACAACATCGTCATCGCCGCCGACGGCACCGTTTCCAGCGTGCCGCGCCGCGGTGCCGGGGCGATCAACAACGCCACCGCCGTCGGCCGCATCAAGCTGGTCAACCCGCCGGAAACCGATCTGGTACGCGGTGACGATGGCCTCTTCCGCACACGCGACGGCAACGACGCGCCACCCGATGAGAACGTGCGTCTGGCACCGGAAACGCTCGAAGGCAGCAATGTCAATCCGGTGGACGCGATGGTGCGCATGATCAGCATCGCACGCCAGTTCGAAATGCAGATCAAGATGCTGCAGACCGCCGATACCAATGCACGTAGCGCGACGCAACTCCTGACCATCAGTCGCTGACAGAAAGATTCCCCATGATCCGCTCGCTGTGGACCGCCAGCACCGGCCTCAATGCGCAACAGGTGCAAATCGACATCATCGCCAACAACCTGGCCAACGTCAGCACCAACGGTTTCAAGCAGGCGCGCGGCATTTTCGCCGACCTCCTGTATCAGACGCTGCGTCAGCCGGGGGCGCAGTCGTCACAAACGACCCAGATTCCCGACGGCTTGCAGATCGGCCTGGGGACGATACCGGTGTCCACGGGGCGAATCTTTACGCAGGGGTCGTTGCAGCAAACCGGCAACAGCCTGGACATGGCGATCGACGGTGCCGGCTTCTTTCAGGTCTTGCTGCCCGATGGGACGACCGCGTATACGCGTGATGGATCGTTCCAGAAGGACAACCAGGGGCAGATCGTCACGGCCAACGGCTATCCGCTGACC
>CAYRXO010000172.1:0-7729 GCA_964428215.1 uncultured Candidatus Accumulibacter sp.
CGGCACCAGCTTGTCCAGCAGTCTCCATCTGCTCGACGCCGGCATGCGGCAACAAAGTGAGCGTCTCGACGGGCAGCGTACGGCCACCGAGATTCGTTTCAGCCAAGTTAGTCAGGAAAGCGCCTCGCTGCGTCACGGCCTGCAAGTCGCCCATCAGGAAATTCAGGGGCTGCAGACACAGGTAATGAATGGTCGATCGGCGACGGAGACCCTGCGCGGCAACGTCGAAGCCTGGCGTGGCGAAACGCACAGCCGCTTGGCTGAAACGACACAACACTTCGAACAACGACTGAGCGAGGAAAATGGCCGTGTGGGAGGTGAAATTTCGCGACTCGACAGCCACCTTGCCCAGGTCGACGCACTGTTGAAAGCCCAGGAACGAATTCTCGACGAACAACGGCAACGGCTGGACCAGTTTGACATCACCTACCGGCTACTCGATAGCGCAACCCGCGGCAACAAACAGCGCATCGAAGCGGTGCGCGCAGAAACCGTCAAGGAGCATGCGCTGGTAGAAACGCGCATCGATGGCTTGGGCGCCCTGCAGCGCGAACACTATGCCGAATTTCAGCAACTGCAAGGACTGGTCGGCGTGTTGAAAGCAGAAACGCAACGCCTGGATCTAGCGATCGTCAGCGTCGCCAACGATCTGGCTACCCACCGGAGCGGAACCCAGGAACAATTCAAACGTACCCACCTTGCTCTGGGCGGGCTATTGCTGCTCAGCGCCCTGGGCTTTGCCGCCGTCAAATGGTGGCCGGCTTTCGCTCCGGCAAGCGCAGAACAAGCCTTGGCACAGAATCAGGCACAACTGGTTGATATCAGCGGCCAGGTCGCCAGCCTGTCGACACTTGAATCGGCCCAGCAAGCCGTAGTCGCCCAGCAACAAGCAGCCCTCGAACAGGTCAGCGGCCAGGTCGCCGATCTCGAGAAAAGCCTCAACGATTTGCGTGCTGCCGTGCGCAAGATGCGTGCACCCGTCGGTGGTTCGGGCGTGCTGCATGACAGTCAATGGCTGCTGCGGCAAAATCCGAAGGCTTTCACCGTGCAACTGCTCACTTCGCCGAGTCAGGCGGACATGGCGCGTTTCATCGACCAGAACGTCAATCAGCTGGCTTTGAACTCCCTGGCTTTTTCGGTCGGCAATAATCAGCGTGAGCGCTACAACCTGTTCTTCGGAGTTTTCAACACTGCCGCCCAGGCACGGGCAGCGATCGCCGCTCTGCCTCCGGCACTGCAGGGCAATCGGCCCTGGGTACGCTCGTTTGCTTCAGTCCAGGAGTCGCTGCGTTAAGGGAAGCGCTGATTTAATCGCTCTTTCACGTCGATCCACCACTTAACCAATTGATTTAATTGCTGTAAAAACACCGTTTGTCGATTAAATCAGCGCTTCCTAAGCGATGGAACGTTGGCAATGCGACGCGTATCACCTTCCGTCTGATCGTTCGGTTTTCGAAGAAAGCGGCCCAAGGTTTGCAACAAACAATTTTTGCATCGTTTGCGCGAGCGTCTGAACGCCCAAAGCCGATAAGGGCAGCCGGCTGTTTTACAGGAAGATGTCGCGCCGCAAGGTCTCCGCCAAACCCTCCCCGGAGAGGAAGAGATGCGTCTTCAGGATAGCGCTGATGCGGCTGTTGAAACGCTCGACGTTGCTATTGGTTTGCGGAGTTCTCTGCCGGGTCAAATGATGCTCGATGCCCAATGCCTTTCACAACGGGTCAAACGCATGCTTGCCGGTCGGCTGTCGGTCAGCAGAGCTGACATGAACGCTGAATGGACGGCTTTCGCCACTACGGGTCGTGGTGTGCGCAGATTGCCCACCTCATGGCGGCGCAGGCAGCAGTCCCGTCGGGAGCGAGAAAACGCTGGACAAGGAAATTCACCGGTAAGCGCCAGGAGGTCGTCCAAAGGCAGCCGCAGCGTCTTGCGCAATTGGATAACGATGGTTTCCTGTGCGGCGCTCAAGGTCGTCGGCGAGTGATGCGTCGTCGGCGAGCAATCCTGGAAATCAGTGCACGACGGCCACTTGCGGATCGTGGCTGCCGTGACATCGTTACGTCGTGCCAATTTCGAGATCGCTTCCCGGCTGATTGCGATTTCGGCATTGCCTGGAATTGATCTTCTGCATTCTTGGCACTCACGAACTGCGCTTTCCAGGATCAACTCGTACCGTCGATCCGTAGACGCCTCGAGGACCACGGCGCGGGACGTTCAACGTCAAATGACCGCCTGTGTTACGCAGAAGGACGGTCACACGCGGCACGAGCGCAAAGCGACCCGACCCGCAGCCGACCTCATCCGCTTTTACTCTGCCCCCGGTCTCTACCGCCAGCCAGGAAATGTCCGGAAACTCATCGCCAAAATCTTCAAACTCAACGCGCGTGTCGTGCTACCCCGGAAAAATTCACGTTGCAATCAATTGATATTTAAATGATTTTTGTGGTTGGTCGGCAAACTTGGTTTTGGGCAGTCAAACGACCGCACAAGCGATGCAATAATGGTTTATTTCAAACCCCGAGCGCTTTCATCGAAAACCGGATGATCGACCGAGATGTGACACACAGGTAGACTCCCTGCTTCGTTGCCCCTGCAAGGTGCAGGCTCACCCAGAGAGCCGGTAGCTGCTGGCAATCTTTCAATCCTTCATTCAGGGCTTGACAATCTTGTACTATACTGTCGTCATTTCCACTCGAACCAAATGTCCGTGATATCGAATTCAGGCACGCGCGGAATCATGACGATCGGGAAAGTCGTCGACCACCTGAAGCTCGCCGAGCGGACGATCTATCGGCTCGCTGCCGCCAAGAAAATCCACGCTTCCCAGGCAGAAGAAAGTCGGCATTTGTTGCATGCGGACATATTGACGCCTGGATCAAGGACTGGTCGTCACCCGCTGAACTGGACGAGGGACTGTGAGGACCAGAAATGAGAGCCAAATCGCAAAGATTCAAGGTTGAAATCATCCGCCTGGCCAGCAAACCGATGCTGCCGTATCGGAAAACATCAACTTCTGCGGCAATTTCCAAAGCTTTGGTTTGAGTAAAGATGATGAGCATTGATGCCCTAATTGGTCATTCCGGATTTGTGGGTGGAACGCTGTCCCGGCAACATGCTTTCGCGGCTCACTTCAATACTTCGAACATTGATGCCATTGTCGGCCGGGAGTTCGATACCCTGATCTGTGCGGCAGCACCAGGGTCGATGTTTACAGCCAACCGCGAGCCCGAGCGCGACCGCGAGCAAATCGAGGCACTGATCGAGCGGCTGGATGGGGTGAGCGCGCGGCGTTTCGTGCTGATTTCATCGATTGCGGTGCTGGCAGACTTTGCCGCCGGAGATGATGAGAGCACGCAAGCCTTTCAGAAGGATCTGCCTTATGGTCGTCACCGTCGCGCGCTGGAGGCTTTTTGCGAGACGCGTTTCGAAAACTTTCTGGTCGTTCGTTTGCCAGCGCTTTTCGGATCCGGGCTGCGCAAAAATTTTATTTTCGATCTCCTGAATCCGGTCCCCACGATGCTGACCCGGGCGCGGCTGGAGATGCTCTTGGGGCAACTGCCGCCCGCATTGCGTGACGCGTTGGTACAGCTATACGCCCCTGACATGACCGGAATGTACACAGTCAACAGAGAGGCGCTCAACAGCAGTTCTTTTCGACCTGAGCTGGAATCAGCAGTGCGGGCAGCAGGGATGTCGGCCACGCAGTTCCACAACCCAGGCACCACTTATCAGTACTACGACCTCTCAAGACTATGGTGCGACATCGGTATCGCCACCAAATTCGCACTTCGTCACTTGCACTTGGCGACAGAACCTTTGCTCACTTGCGATATTCACTCCCGTCTGCTCGGAACTGAGATGCCGAGCAGCGACGCGCGGCGGCACCGCGAGGACATGCACACGCGCCATGCCGCATTGTGGGGCCGGGAAAGTCATTACCTGGAAGATGCCGGCACCTTGCTGAACAGCCTGGCAGCATTTTTCCTTGCTCACAGGAGAGCCGCATGATTCTGGCAGTCTCCAATATCGCATGGGCGCCTGAAGAACGCTTGGCCGCCTATGACCTCATGCAAGCAGCAGGGCTGACCGGCCTTGAAATCGCACCAGCATTATTTTTCGCCGAGGCCGACGATCCATTTGAACCCGACGATGCGACCGCATCCGCCGCATTGGCCGAGATCGACTCGCGCGGTCTGTCACTGGTATCCATGCAATCTTTGCTGTTTGGAGTACATGGTGCTTCGATGTTCGGTGACAAGGCCGCACGGACTGCCTTCGAACAGGGCATGCATCGCGCGATCGATCTTGCTGGCAAGTTCAAAATCCCTAACTTGGTGTTCGGCTCTCCTGTCCAGCGTCGAATTCCCGACGAGATGCCGCACGCTGAAGCTTTCACGCAAGCGACTGCAATTTTCCGTCGTTTAGGCGACCGGGCTGCCCTCGCCGGCACCATGATTTCAATGGAGCCCAACCCTACGGCCTACGGCACCAACTTCCTGAACACGCTTGATGAAGTGGAGCGATTCGTCGCACGAGTTGCCCACCCGGCTGTGGGCCTGATCATTGATCTGGGAGCGATGCACATGAACGGTACCTTCGACACCGTGGTTGGACGTGTCTCCGCACTGCTGCCCTTGCTGAACCATGTGCACGTTAGCGAGCCGAAACTTGCCCCTGCACCCGACGACGCGACGGCACTGGCACCGGTATTGGCCGCATTGAAGGCTGTTTGCTATAGCCGCGCCGTTTCAATCGAGATGAAGCGCCATGAAGGAGGTCTGACGACATTGCGAAGCCGTATCGCTGCGCTGGTAAGCGCCTTCGGAGGGGAAACGAGATGACTGCAGTCGAGCCCGTCGTCCATTCAGAGCCAATCAATCCCAGAGACGATGTGCTCGTCTCTGTCTGTTTCGGCGATTTGTCTGCCGAGGCTGTCGCGTTTGACTCCATCGCAACGCTGGCGGCAGAGCTAGCGGCGCGATTTCGCTTCTACGAGATCATCGTGGTTGCAGAGGAGAGCCGCCAGAACGCATATCTTCCGCTAATCCGCCGCATCAACAATCTGCGCTTATTTACCGTCCGCGAGGGCACGGCCTTCTACCGGCGCAGGGTGATTGCCGCGGAAGAAGCGATTGGAGATGTCGTACTCCTGGCTAACTTGCCTGATTTGGCAGGCATCAATGCCCTCCGGATGATCGAGCGTGCCGCTGACGAACAATCCGTGCTGCTTGCAACGCGTGCTTCCAAGATGACCCAGCGTAGCCTCGAAGCGCTTCTGATGTTGCTCGGACGGATGACCGGATTCAAGGTAAACCTGCGCGACCTGCAAACACTTGCGTTGCCACGAACATTGCTGAACCAGCTGCTGGCTCATCCCGATCCCGATCTGGCGCTACGTTTCCCCCCACGGGATGTTCGGGTGCCTCTCGCCCTGGTTGAGGTCGCCCCCGCGATCAGCCTTCCGCGTGATGCCGGATTGCGCCGACGCTTGCTGTTGCTCCAGAAGCTTCTTGTCTATATGGCACCCCGCTTGTTGATGGGGGTAACCTTGGCTTCTGCGCTTCTAGCCATGCTCGGTTTTTCATTCGGGCTGTACGTATTGGTGGTCTGGATTGTGAAAGATAACGTGACGCCCGGATGGCTGACTTTATCGGCAGCAACGAGTCTGACCGCCTTTTTCCTGGGCATTTCCATCACCGGGCTGAGTTTGGGGCTGCAGCAATTACTGTCACGAACCTGTCGTGACAGCTTGGATGGCGTTGCTGCAGAGGTCAACCGGGTCGATCTGTTTGGACAAGTGGCCTCTGACCTGAATGTCGAGTTCGAACGCAGCCGTACTGATCTGCAGAAACCACCAGCACCATGAGCTCACATGACGTAGATTATCTGATTGTCGGTGGCGGTTTTTATGGCTGCTGTCTGGCGCTGTTCCTTCGCTCCATCTCCGAACGTGTGCTGCTGGTGGAGGCTGGCGGAACGCTGATGGACCGGGCATCGCGGGTAAACCAGGCACGGATTCATACCGGCTTCCACTATCCTCGGTCGGCGCTCACGGCCGTAAAGTCGATGGTGCTTCACCGCCGTTTCATGCAAGATTTTCCCGAGGCGGTAGTCGATGATTTTCAGATGCTTTACGCCATTGCTCGGAAGCGGTCAAAAGTTTCATCGAAGCGGTTTTTCCGCATGTTCCGTGACATTGGCGCGCCGATCCGGCCTGCTCTGCCAAGCCATGAGGCGCTGTTTGACCGAGATATGATCGAGGGCGTTTTTGTTTGTTCCGAGGCCGCCTTCGATTACTTGGTTCTGCGCCGATTGATGGCGGAACGACTGGATCGCGCTGGTGTAGAGGTTCGAATGTCGACTGCGCTCGAATCTCTGGAGGACGGATCAGGCGCTGTCCGCGCGGCTTTGTCTGACGGCACAGAGGTTACCGCTCGATACGCATTCAACATCACTTATGCCAAAATCAATGACGTTCTCGATCGTGCACGCTTGCCCCTGGCCCAACTCAAGCATGAACTGGCAGAAATCGCGTTGGTTGAACCGCCCGAAGATCTGAGAGGGATTGCCGTCACGGTAATGGACGGCCCGTTCTTTTCATGCATGCCGTTTCCAGCTGAGGGCCTGTACTCCCTGACCCATGTGCGCTACACGCCACACGACAGTTGGATCGATGAGAAGGATTCACGCGCCGTCCACCTTCGGCTTGCCGCGGCAAGCGAGCAGAGTCGGGTACAGCATATGATCCACGATGGGCAGCGCTATCTTCCGTGTTTGGCCCGGGCAACTCCGCGAAATTCACTTTTCGACGTCAAGACCGTGCTGATCAAGAATGAGCGCGACGACGGGCGCCCAATTCTCTACCAGCAAAAGCCGTCGAACAGTCGCGTAGTGTCAATTCTTGGCGGCAAGATCGATAACATTTACGATCTGTTCGACCTCGTCAACAGGACGGGGCCGGAATTCTTTGGGGCGCGGACTAGCCATCTGTTCAACAGGATTGAGACCGCGAATGCCTAATGCGCCATTTGCGCAAGTGCGTGATGTGCTCGTGGCGCTAATCTTAATCCTGTTCACTTTCTGCATGACGCTGGCGCTCCGAATGGATATGTTTTTCCAGCGCAGCGGTGCTCAAGGTGTCGAGGCGACTTATCACCTGCTTTGGACAGGGATCGCGCTAAACGCGTCAGACCCTGCGGCCCACCTCTATCTGCCGACAGTGACTCTGGCTCCAACACCAGGTAATCCTATCTCCTGGGGTGCCACGGTCCCAACTCCAGGAGGAGCCTATGTCTACACATCGTTTCCTCCGCTGGGGTTTCTGCTTCCAGCTACCACACTCAGCGCCATCGGCTCCAACGGCAGCTTTATCAAACTGACGCTGCTGAATAGCCTTGTTGGTCTTGTTGCGGCGCTTTTGATGGGGGGCTTGGCGCGAGCCACAGTGCTTTCCATAGGCCAGTTTAGGGAGAAGTCGGAGCGCGATGGTTGGGCTGTCTTCGCTCTAAACGCAATTGTCTATCTTTTCTTGAGGGAATCGCTCGTTAGCCACGGAGCGGTCGTATGGCCGCATTCCTTGTCCCAGTTGTGTCTTATTACTGGCTGTTGGCTGGCGCTCCGCATCTTCACGCAGCGCGCATCCTATGGGACTATCGCCGGGATTGCTTTTATTGCCGTGCTTTACCCATCCCTTGAATGGAGTGGTTTTATTTTCAATGCGGGTCTATTTGCA
>CAYRXO010000173.1:0-7665 GCA_964428215.1 uncultured Candidatus Accumulibacter sp.
CGGCCGTAACCGTTGAAGCAGCGGCTGCTCCACCGGCACAGAAGGTGTCAGCGGCAGCTACGGCAGTCGTAGTTGTCAATGGAGAAATGGCCGCTGTGGCAAGAACGGCGCAGAGAACGATTTTTTTCATGGGATATCTCCAATCAGAAAGAGAGTGTTACTGGGCCGTCGAGTTGGCGATGGCGGTGGTCATCAGATTCTTGGCATCCGATTGTGCGGACTTGTCTTCACCTTTTTTGGTGTAATCCGAAAACTGCGGGATGGCAATGGCAGCGAGAATGCCGATGATCGCGACGACGATCATCAATTCGATGAGGGTAAACCCTTTCTGAAGCTTTTTCATGACTTGGAACTCCTTCGAGTGAGGACAACGGACATCCCGTTTGCTTTTACAGTATCAATATTCGTGCCAGCTTCGGATCGACCGAAAATGGCGCGTTTGACGTCATTCTTGACGAGGACGCGACCGATTCTTGTCAGTCGGCTGACAATTTGCGTCACATGGGGAACATGTAAAACAGCGCGGTGCACTCAGGGGTTGCTGTTGCTCGTTGCGATCAACAGCAGACTGCGCGCGTCGGCAAGCGCTGCCTTGTCCTCGCCGCGCTTGGTGAAGTCGTTCAGCAATGGCAAGGCGATCGAAGCCAGAATGCCGATCAGCGTCACGACCAGCAGCACTTCGATCAAGGTGAATCCATGCGGTCGCGTATTGAGCACCGGGTTCTCTCGGCTCTGTCTGTGGGCAAGCGGCAGCCTGCTGGCCCGACGCCAAGCACAACCCGGTTGAGATTGACGTGGATTACTGGAATCTGGCTACAAAATCAGCGTAGCTAGCCGCCAGTCCATCTTTAAGAGAGACCTGCGGGCGAAAACCGAGTCGTTGCAGGCGGGTCAGGTCGAGCCGCTTGCGCGGCGCGCCGTCAGGGTGCGCGTGATCGAATTCGATGTCGCCGTGGTAAGCAACGACGTCGGCGATCCGTCGTGCCAGTTCGGCAATGCTGAATTCGTCGCCGCTGCCGATGTTGAGATGACTCTGCCGCGCCGGTGCCTGTGCGGCGTATTCGGCAAGCGGCAGATTGAGCAGTGTTACGCAGGCGGTCGCCAGATCGTCCACATACAGAAACTCGCGCAAGGCTTGTCCGGTGCCCCATAAGCGTACCGTTGGCAGCCGGTTCTGCTTCGCTTCATGGAAACGGCGGATCAGGGCCGGGATGACGTGGCTGTTTTCCGGATGATAGTTGTCGCCAGGGCCGTACAAGTTGGTTGGCATGACGCTGCGGTAGTCGCGACCGTATTGCCGGTTGTAGCTCTCGCAGAGCTTGATCCCGGCGATCTTGGCAATGGCGTAAGGCTCGTTGGTCAGCTCGAGCGGTCCACACAGCAAGGCGTTTTCCGCAATCGGCTGTGGCGCCAGACGTGGGTAAATGCAGCTCGAACCGAGAAAAAGCAGTTGCTGAACACCATGTACGTGGGCCGCGTGGATGACGTTGGCTGCGATCAGCAGGTTTTCGTAGATGAATTCGGCCGGGTAGGTGTTGTTGGCGTGGATGCCGCCAACTTTGGCCGCAGCCAGATAGACCTGGTCGATCGTTTGGGCGGCAAAAAACGCATTGACCGCGCGTTGATCGGTCAGATCGAGTTCGCTACGTGCACGCGTGATCAGTTGAGCCGGCGGCATGCCGGTTAACCGTTGTCGGTTGCGCTCCACCAGGCGACGGGCGATTGCCGCTCCGACCATGCCTTGATGACCGGCGATGAAAATGCGCGTTGCTCGCATGTCGGCACTTATTCGTGATGTTCAAAAGTATCGAAGCCGGCCAGCCTGACCATGGCATCACGTCTGGCCAGCGCATAATCGGATTGGATCATCTCTTTGACCAATTCCTCGAAGCTGCATTGGGGAATCCAGCCAAGTTTCTCGCGTGCTTTGCTGGCGTCACCCAGCAAAGAGGCTACTTCGGTTGGCCGGTAATAGCGCGGGTCAACGCGGATAATCGTTTCACCGACCTTGACCCGGCTCTGCTTGCCCTCGACCTGGGCGACGATGCCGGTCTCTTCACTGCCCATGCCACGAAACTCCAAAGTGATTCCCAGTTCGGCCGCGGCCCGTTCGACGAATTGACGTACGCTGTGCTGTTGGCCGGTGGCAATGACGAAATCTTCCGGTTGCGGCTGCTGCAGCATCAGCCATTGCATTTCGACATAGTCGCGGGCGTGCCCCCAGTCGCGCAGCGCGCTCAGATTGCCCAGGTAGCAGCAATCCTGCAGACCGAGCGCGATACGCGCCAGCGCACGGCTGATTTTGCGAGTAACGAAGGTTTCGCCACGTACCGGACTCTCGTGGTTGAAAAGGATGCCGTTGCAGGCGTAGATGCCGTAGGCTTCACGGTAATTGACGGTGATCCAGTAAGCGTAGAGCTTGGCAACCGCGTACGGACTGCGCGGATAGAAAGCTGTCTTTTCGGTTTGTGGGCTTTCCTGTACCAGGCCATACAGTTCGGACGTGCTTGCCTGATAAAAACGACTCTTGCTTTCCAGGCCAAGGATGCGAATCGCGTCCAGCAGGCGTAGCGCACCCATTCCGTCAGCATTGGCCGTGTATTCGGGTTCTTCAAAACTCACCGCAACATGGCTTTGCGCACCGAGGTTGTAGATTTCGTCCGGCTGTACCAGTTGCATGATGCGGACCAGGCTGGAGGTGTCGGTCAGATCGCCGTGGTGGAGGATGAATCGGCGATCCGCTTGATGCGGGTCCTGATAGAGATGGTCGATACGCTCGGTATTGAACAGCGACGATCGCCTTTTGATGCCATGGACTTCGTAACCTTTGCCGAGCAACAGCTCGGCGAGGTAGGCGCCATCCTGCCCGGTAATACCGCTGATCAGCGCGATTTTTCGCCTGCTTTCCAAAAAGTTCTCCTCGAGGGCGCTGGCTGCTCGGTCATTCGTCTCCCTGCGGCGTGACCTTTGAAGGAACTGGCAAGCAAATCGCCAGCCAGCGCTTGACCGCGTGCGCCGCTCAAACGATGAATGTTTGCCGATGTTTCAACATCCGGGGGCTGTTGTCGGCAAAACCGGCGTCGATTTCCGCCATCGTCAGCTCGACCAGCCCTGGCTTCAGATGGCTGACGTAGACTTCGATCCGTTTGTTCAAACGGCTTAGTTCGCTGACCAGCATGCTCGGACACAGATGCTTGGAAATTTCCGCCAGTCGTTGTTCCCGATCAGGAAAAGCTGTTTCGATCAGCAGATAGCGCAAGTTGGCAATTTGATTGACTACCGGCCAGAAACGGTCATTGACGGTCGTGTCGCCGGTGAAAACCAGGCTGCCGTTTCCCGAATCGAGCTGATAGCCAACGGCGGGGACGGTGTGCTCGGCGGGAAGCACGGTGATGCTTCGTCCGTCGAGTTCGACGCGTTGCCCGATGGTCAGGGGACAATAAACCATCAACGGGAATTCGGCGGAAGGTATGCGAGTGAAATCGGGCCAGATGACCCAATTGAAAATGTGCGCGGCGATCGCTTCCAGCGTTGCCGTCAGCCCATACACGCATAGCGGTTTTTGGCGTAGATCGCTGACTGAATCGATCAGCAAGGGCAGTGAAGCGATGTGATCGAGATGGGAATGTGTCAGAAACACATGATCGATCGCCGCCAGTTCAGTCAAGGCCAGATCGGCAACACCGGTACCCGCATCGATCAGCAGGTCACGGTCGACGAGCAGCGATGTCGTCCGCAGGTGCTGACCGCCAATTCCGCCACTGCAACCCAATACTTCGATTTTCATGCGCAATTAGGGAAACGCCGAGAAAATGACTGCGCTGACGAACCGCAACGTTGTGTCGTGTACGCCACTTCATCCATCCATTTTGCGTTGTCTCGCTGACCGAGTGCCGTTCACCTTTCGTTTTATCCCGTGCAACCCTGGATTCAGCGCTTCCTTAGCCGGGATCGTCATCTGTCGCGACGGGTCATGAAGGTTGATGGCAGCTCAGGTCAGGCTGGCGCAGGAAAGCCTGGGTCAACCCTTGAAGAAGAATTCCATTTTGACGCCCGCGATTTCAATGATGTCCCGGTCGATCAGTTTGTGCGACTCGGAGTCGATCGGGTGGCCGTTGACCGTCGGTAAAGTCTTCCCTTCGCCATGCGTCAGAAAATAGCCCTGTGGACGACGGGCGATCATTGCCACTTGTACGCCGGGTTTGCCGAGGGTGGTCATCGACTTGTGCAATTGTAATTCCCGACCGGCGTTGGAGCCGCTGAGCAGGCGTATCGAAGCAATCGGCAGCGTTGGCGTGGAGAATCCAGCCGGGGAGGCCTGCGGTGAGCTGCTACCGGCGGTGACCGAAAAAGAGGCCGAGTCCGTGTGAAAGTCGCGGCCCCGATAGTCCGAGCTTTCCGTCATGGCATCACCACCGGACGACAGATACTTCATCTTGTATTTGCCGAGTTCGATGACATCTCCATCTTTCAGGAAATGTTTCCGTATTGCCTGGCCATTGACCTGCGTGCCGTTGGTGCTGTTCAAGTCCTCCAGGAACGAATCGTTGAGAATGGTGACCACGGCAGCATGTTCACCACTGATCGCCATGTTTTCGATCTGAATGTCGTTATGCGCCTTGCGGCCAATACTCATCCGCTCTTTGTTCAGCGGGATTTCCTTCAGAACCAAGCCATCCATGCTGAGTATGAGTTTTGCCATCTCTTTGCTATCCTTGACTAAAACCAGGCACAGAGTTTCGACCACGACGTCTTTGCCGGTGTCGGAAAATTCTGCAACACCTTGACTAACAGAACGGAGATATTATCTTCTCCGCCGTATTCGTTGGCCAACTCGATCAGCGTTCCCGCCGCACCAACCAAATCGTCGGCATGCGTAAGCAGAATCTGGCGCATTTCGGTTTCCGCAACCATGTCGTAGAGACCGTCTGAACAGAGCAGATAAACGTCCCCCGGTTCGGTCTGGTGGACATGCAGTTCCGGTTCGACCTGTCGATCAATGCCGATGGCTCGGGTCAGCAGATTGCGATAATCGACGTAGCGGGCCTCTTCGGCGGAAATCAGTCCGCCATCGATGTGCTCCTGGACCAGAGAGTGATCGCGCGTCATCAACGTCAGCAGTTCTTTGCGCAGACGATAGCAACGTGAATCGCCGACGTGTGCAACCAGTACGTGATCATCGCAGAATATCGTCACCAGCAGGGTGGTGCCCATCCCGAAAAGAGGCGAGCCATGATCCGTGGCATCATAGATTGCGGTATTGATCGAGGCGATGTTTTCGATCAGTCCACGCTGCAATAAAGATTGTCTGCTCTTGTAGTTGGCTGCATATTCCGGATACAGCTGGAAAATTTCTTTCAGTTTGCTGGACAACAACGAGGTCGCCATCTGACTGGCTACTTCGCCAGCATCATAACCACCCATCCCGTCGGCGAGAATGAACAAACCGTAGCCGGGGTCGGCAAAAAGTGAATCTTCGTTTTTTCGGCGAACCAGGCCCGGATCGCTGCGGGCGGCATAGTCAAGCGCTTTCGAAAGAGTATTGGCCATTGCGCTCTACTCCCCCATGCCAATAGCGTTACTGCAGTCCGTACGGCAATTCAATGCCAACCTTGGCGGCGCATGCCAACTCGAGCACTTGAGCAGCCAAGGCCAAATCCTGAATGGCCATGCCTTGCGATTCGAAGAGAGTGATCGCTTCGTTGCTGCTCCTTCCCGCTTGCCGTTCGCAAAGCAGATCACCCAGTTCGATCAACTGACGGACTTGCAAACGGCCCTTTTCCAGTACGGGCAACAGATCACCAGCTTCTCGGACGGCAGTTTCAACGCTATCGACGACGATCATGTCGCAGCGTTTGAGCACATCTTCGCCGATTTCGCGGCGGATCAGAGAATTCGAACCCGCGGCATTGATATGCGTTCCCGGCGTCAGCCAGTTCGCATCGAACAGAGGGGTCGCCGCTGTAGTGACCGTGCTGACGATATCGCAGCCGCGCACCGCTTCCTCCGGTGAAGAAGCAGCGATGATTTCCGTAGCCAAACGTTCTGACATCCGGCGGCAAAAACTGTGCAGCCGGTCGCTGCGACGGGAATAGACCATGATCCGTTGCAACGGCCGTACCGCCAGCAAGGCTTCGAGATGTCCTTCTGCCTGCCAGCCCGCACCGAAAATGCCGGCTGTTCCGGCATCGCCACGTGCCAGCAAACGGGTGGCGACTCCTGACGCGGCGGCCGTGCGCATCATGCCGATCAGATCGGCTTCGAGAACCGCGCTCAGTTTGCCGGTCGACGCCTGATAGAGATGAATCAGAAAACGTACCCCGGAACGACTGCTGGTGTAGGCTTTGTAGCCGACGACATCACGCTTGGGCAGCGCGGCCTGCAGGATGTGCAGCGTGGTTTGCGGTAAACGCGTACGTTGACGAGGCACGTCACTGGCTCGCCCCAGCGCCAGTTCGCGATGCGCTTCTTCGACCGCGGCCAGGGCCATCGGCATGGTCAGTATGTTTTTGACGTCTTCTTCAGAGAGAAAGAGAGCCATTTTTTCCTCAAAAACGACAGCCGGGCGTCGGGTTAAAACTCAGAACAGCAGGATCTGATGCAGGGTCGGCAGTGCGGAACTGCTTCTCAACAATGATTCTAGCGGCAAAATCCCTTGCCCGAGCGCAAACAAAAAAAGGCAGACCGCAGCCTGCCTTTTCCACCGCACTAGTCGGCATCTAATGTTTTTTTAGATCAAAGCCTTGATCATTTTTCCCATTACCGACGGGTCACGCGTGATTTTGAACCCGCACTCTTCCATGATCGCCAGTTTGGCGTCCGCGGTATCGGCACCTCCGGAGATCAGGGCGCCGGCGTGGCCCATGCGTTTGCCGGCCGGTGCAGTGACGCCGGCGATGAAACCGACGATCGGCTTCTTCATGTTCGCCTTGCACCACATGGCGGCATCGGCTTCATCGGGACCACCGATCTCGCCGATCATGATCACCGCGTCGGTATCCGGGTCATCGTTGAACAGGCGCATGATGTCGATGTGCTTCAGACCGTTGATCGGGTCGCCGCCGGTTCCGACCGCCGACGATTGGCCCAGGCCGATTTCGGTCAGCTGGCCAACCGCTTCGTAGGTCAAGGTGCCCGAGCGGGAGACGACGCCGATACGGCCTTTCTTGTGGATATGGCCGGGCATGATGCCGATCTTCACTTCGTCGGGAGTGATCAGGCCGGGGCAGTTCGGGCCGAGAAGCAGGGTGTTCTTGCCGCCAGCAGCCACTTTGCGGTGCATTTTATTGCGCACCATCAGCATGTCGCGGACCGGAATCCCTTCCGTGATGCACACTACCAGGTCGAGGTCCGCTTCGACCGCTTCCCATATGGCCGCGGCGGCGCCCGGTGGTGGCACGTAGATCACTGAAACGGTGGCGCCGGTTTCGGCAGCCGCTTCCTTGACCGAAGCGTAGATCGGGATATCGAAAATCTTTTCACCGGCCTTTTTCGGGTTCACGCCGGCGACGAAGCAGTTTTTGCCGTTGGCGTACTCCTGGCACTTCTCGGTATGAAACTGACCGGTCTTGCCAGTGATCCCTTGCGTGATGATTTTGGTGTCTTTGTTGATCAGAATCGACATGGTGGCTCCTTAACTGACCGCAGCAACGATCTTGGTGGCGG
>CAYRXO010000174.1:0-7613 GCA_964428215.1 uncultured Candidatus Accumulibacter sp.
GAACGGCGGCACGGCGCCGGAGGCATTGCCGAAACTGACCAGCATGCCGCAGGTGCGCAAACTGTCGAGAGACGCGGTGAAGGTATCCTTGCCGACGCCGTCGTAGACCACGGAGACGCCTTCGCCGCCGGTCAGTTCGCGCACCCGTCGCGCCACATCCTCACGACCGTAGTCGATTACCGCGTCGCAGCCATGCTCGCGCGCCAGCGCCGCCTTTTCGGCACTCGAGGTGGTGCCGATCACCGTCGCGCCGAGCGCTTTCGCCCACTGGCAGGCAATCAGCCCGACGCCGCCGGCAATGGCGTGAATCAATACCGTCTCGCCCGGCTGGACGCGATAGGTGCGGCGCAGCAGATAAGCGACGGTCAGTCCTTGCAACATCATCGCCGCGCCGGTCTCGAACGAAATCGCTTCCGGCAGTTTCAGCAAACGGTCGGCAGCGAGGCAGCGTTGCTCACAGTAAGCACCGACCGGTCCGCCGGCATAAGCGACCCGATCACCCGGCTGCAAGTTTTCGACCCCTGCACCGACGGCTTCGACGACACCGGCAGCTTCCAGGCCGAGGCCACTCGGCAAAGGCAAGGGGTACAAGCCGGTACGATGATAGATGTCGATGTAATTCAGCCCGACCGCAGCGTGCCGTACACGTGCCTGACTGGCTGCTGGCGATGAGACAGGCACCTCTTCCCGCTGCATCACCTCCGGCCCACCGGTCCGTTCGATGCGAATGGCAAATGACATGGCAATCTCCTGGCAAATTGAAATTGCGGATAACAATCGCTCGTCGGCTTTGACCGCGACCGCCCACCAGCGGTCCGTTTACGCCATACTGGCGATCAGGAAATCAAATGACCTGCTAGTCTAACAGCCTGGAAGACTGGATGGGGGCGGGAAAGAAAGAGAGCAAGGCAATAGCATGAATGAGAAATGAATGCCGTTTTGCACGATTACACGATGTTCGATGCTTTCTTGCAGGAATTTGCTGATCAGCAAAGACTCAACGCCACAAAAATTTTGATGCGCAGGGCTTCGATGTGGTTCAAGAACAACGCCGCGCCGGATTTTTCCATGCCGAATTCATTCATGTGATCGCCCTGCAGAAATGACCGCGCCGGGGTTCTCTCGAGACACCGCGCAAGTAAGACTTACCTCGGAAGGTGCCTGCGGGGCGGTTGGTTACCCTTCGCGATGGTTCGCCAGTCGTTGCCGACTTCTTGAGGCACATGAATCATTCTGCGTTTCATTAAAGGGGCACGGTGGCGGGTCAGCTCGACCCTTCGGTCGAAGGCGGATGGTCGTGGACGACTCTCGATGCTTGAGGCAGAATTCCCTTGGGAAACGCGGATTTATTCGGGTTTGCTGCCCAGGAGCAAAACTAACCAATTGATTCTATGGTACCTAAGATTTTGAAAAACCAATAAATCTGCGTTTCCCTTGTTAAGACATGCCATCGGGGGAAGCGAGCATGGCAAAGATTTTCATCAGCTACAAGCGTGGCACGGAACTCGACGAGCCACTTGCGCGTGACATCTGCCAGCGCCTCACTGAAGAGCGTGACGATGTTTTTCTTGACCAGGAAAGCCTTGGTGTTGGCGAGAGGTGGGCGCAAGCGATCCAGCAGCACCTCGAATCCTGCGACTTGCTCATTGTGCTGCTGTCCGAGGCTGCCGTGTTGAGCGAGATGGTCGCCCAAGAAGTGCTCTTCTCTCTCCGCGCACAGACATCGCGTGGGCTCGACGACGGTATTCTGCCGGTGCGCGTTACTTATGACGGTGATCTACCTTACCAGTTCAGCACGCTTCTTTCCGGCATTCGGGATGTGCTCTGGCGCAGTGCAGCAGACACCGAACCACTGTTTAAGCGCTTACGGGCCGCGATAGCTCGCGTCGTCACGGGCGACGGGAAGCACACGTGGCAAAAACGTACACCGATTGAAACTGGGCAGCTCACGCCAACACTGCACGGCCGGCTGTGGCGGCGAATCCGATTACACCACTCGAACTACCCGGTGGTTCGATGCCAGATTCCCCGTGCTATGTCGAACGAGTTGCCGACCTGATCGCGTAGCGTGCATGCCAGTCCAGTGCCTTCGCGCTGGTTATTCGTGGTCCAAAGCAATCGGGGAAGAGCTCGCTGTTGGGATGCCTTCTTCGCTCTGCGCGTGCTGACGGCCAGGCAGTGGTGACGATCGATCTGCAGAGTTTCTCTGAGGCAACCCGCGCCAACGCCAAACAAATGTTATTCGAGTTGTGCGCCCAAGTGGAATACCAGCTGAAATTGCCCCCTGCGATTCGCGCCTTCTGGAAGGCGAAGTGGCCGCGCGATCCACTCCTGCGCGCGACCTCCTATCGCGCAACCGAGGTGCTCTCGGCACTGGACGGTCGTAAGCTGGTGGTAGGACTTGACGAATGCGACACGTTGCTTGGGCGCTGTGGAGGCAGTGTGTTGTTTCCACTATTGCGCTCTTGGGTCGAACAAGCCCGCAGGTCTCTCAAAAATAACTGGCGTTTCCTTAACCGCCGATACGGTAGGCGTAAGACGACAAGGTAGTATGTCCTCGCCAGTTTGGCGGCTCGATTCGTGCGTCTTAATATTACGCGTGGGAAGTCAATGGCGATCACTGCCGCCAAATCGTGGCCAATGGAACGCGGTTTTCAAGCGATTTGCCCGGTGGGCCAAGGTAGGTGCCTGGAGCCAACTCGAGGAGTTGTTAGCCAAAGAGGCTGATTTGCAGGAAGTTTCCATGGATAGCACGGTCACACGGGCGCACGCCTGCGCGGCAAAGAGTGAGGCGGCCGCAGAGGCACTGGGCCGTTCCCGAGGCGGTTTTAGTGGCAAGATTCACGCCGTCGTGGACGCCCTTGGATTGCCGATCAAGTTTATCCTGACAGGCGGGCAAGAGGCCGACATCACGCAGGCCATTCCGTTGATGGAGGTGTCCGCCCAAGCCTGTCTGGCGGACAAAGGGTATGACTCGGATGCCTTTCCGGCTTGGCTCCACGAGCGGCATATCCAGGTGGTCATTCCACCCAAAGCCAATCGGAAAGAACAAAGGTCGTGTGATTGGTGGCGTTACAAAGAACGCCATGTCGTCGAATGCCTGTTTGGGACGTTGAAATACTTCCGCCGCATTGCCATGCGTTATGAGAAAAAAGCAATCCATTTCATGGCAATGCTGACATTCGCCGCCGTCTTGCTATGGCTTCGGTAAGAGGTGGCAAAATATAAACAGAGCCTAGTGAAATATTAGGTCCCGATCGGGAGCAGCGCGATCGTATGAATGCGAATGTCACAAATTATCAGTAATTAATTCTTACTTTCATATTGTTACGGAATAGCGGACTGCATCTATTTAATTTTTCTATTTTCCTGCCTTTTTGGATTGAGTCATGGAGAAAGAAAGGCGGGTTCGGCTGATGGACGCTTGGGTTGACATGCGAGACCCCAGATAAGCGAAGAAGGTTGAGCACGATCTGGTCGAGATGCTGCTCATAGCTGACCGTGCTGCGCCAATTCGTCCTGAATCTTCCACGCTGAACTGCTCTGTCTTATATAAGATTCATGCGATTGCGCTGCGAAAAGCAGTGAATCGCCCGACCCGACAGACGGCAGTGGTACAATCCTCGGTCCATTTTTTCACCCCCCTCTTTTCAGGAGACTGATGTGTTGATCAGCCCCGCTTATGCCCAGTCTGCCGCTGCCGCCGATCCTACCGGCGGCTTCATGCAGTTGCTGCCGATTGTTCTGATGTTCGTTGTCCTCTATTTTCTGATGATCCGCCCGCAGATGAAGCGCGCCAAGGAACACAAGGCGTTGCTCGAAGCGCTGAACAAAGGTGATGAAGTGGTCACCGGCGGCGGCATCGCCGGAAGGATTACTAAGGTGGGCGACAATTTCATCACCGTTGAAATTGCCAACACCGTCGAAATCCAGGTGCAGAAGCAGTCGGTATCGCTGGTTCTGCCCAAAGGCACCCTGAAAACACTCTGAAATCTGTCGCTGGATCGGGCTGCCGCTGACTTCCGGTTTTTCGCTACCATCGTCTGCTGCTACTGGCGCCTGCCGGACCCCGGCGGGTTGCGCTGTGATGCGAAAGTCGGTGTTCCCTGATATTTTCCCGGCGCCTCGCGGCGCTTACTTTGCCTTCTTCGACACCGGTACGCCACCATGAACCGCTACCCGCTCTGGAAGTATCTGACCGTCGCCATCGCGCTATTGCTGGGCCTGATTTATACGCTGCCGAATTTCTTCGGCGAATCGCCGGCGGTGCAGGTTTCCAGTTCCAAGGCGACGATCAAGATCGACGATAAAACACGCGAGCGTGTCGCCACGACTTTGAAAACGGCCGGCATCGAAGAGAACGGCATTTTCCAGGATCTGAACGGCATCAAAGTCCGCTTGCGTAACGGCGACGCGCAGTTGCAGGCGCGCGATGTGCTGGAGAAACAGTTCAATCCCGATCCGACCGATCCGCAGTACGTCGTTGCCCTGAACCTGTTGTCCAGTTCGCCGCAGTGGTTGAGCAGTCTGCATGCCTTGCCGATGTACCTCGGCCTCGACCTGCGCGGCGGCGTGCATTTTCTGTTGCAGGTGGACATGAAAGGCGCACTGACCAAACGGCTCGATTCGATCGCCGGCGATCTGCGCAGTCTGTTGCGCGACAAAACTTTGCGTCACGCCGGTATCGCCCGTGAAGGCGAGCGGCTGGCGGTCCGCTTCCGCGATGCCGAAACGCGCAACAAGGCGCGCGCGGTCATCGAAGACAACCATGCCGATCTGCAGTTGCTCGAACAAGGCGAAGGCGAGGATCTGAAGCTGGTGGCAACGCTGAAACCGGAAGCGATCAAGCGCATCCAGGAATTCGCCATCAAACAGAACATGACCACCCTGCACAACCGGATCAACGAACTCGGCGTCGCCGAGCCGGTGATCGCCCAGCAAGGCGCTGACCGGGTCGTCGTGCAACTACCTGGTGTTCAGGACACGGCCAAGGCCAAGGATCTGCTCGGCCGCACCGCGACGCTGGAAATCCGCATGGTCGATGAGACTCCGGGCGCGCTGGAAGCCGCGCAAGCCGGTCAAGTGCCTTTCGGTGCCGAGTTGTACGTCGAGCGCGGCGGCATGCCCTTGCTGGTCAAAAAACAGGTGGTACTCACCGGCGATCGGCTGACCGACGCACAACCGGGATTCGACAATCAAACACACGAACCAGCCGTGCATCTGACGCTCGATTCAGCCGGATCGAGAATCTTCAAGGACGTCACGCGCGACAACGTCGGCAAACGGATGGCGATCCTGCTGATCGAAAAGGGCAAGGGCGAGGTGGTTACCGCGCCGGTGATCCGTACCGAAATCGGTGGCGGTCGGGTGCAGATTTCCGGACGGATGAGCACCATGGAAGCCAATGACACAGCCTTGCTCCTGCGTGCCGGTTCGCTCGCCGCGCCGATGGAGATCATCGAGGAACGGACGATTGGCCCCAGCCTCGGCGCCGAAAATATCAGTAAAGGTTTCCATTCGACGATGTGGGGTTTCGCAGCCATCGCCACCTTCATGATCGCCTACTACCTGTTGTTCGGACTGGTCTCGGTACTGGCGCTGGCTGCCAACCTGTTGTTCCTGGTTGCGCTGCTCTCCTTGCTGCAGGCGACCCTGACGCTGCCGGGCATCGCCGCCATCGCGCTGACGCTGGGCATGGCCATCGACGCCAACGTGCTGATCAATGAGCGGATACGCGAAGAACTGCGCAACGGTTCGTCTCCGCAGGCCGCCATACACACCGGTTACGAACGCGCCTTCGGCACCATTCTTGACTCGAACATCACCACCCTGATCGCCGGCATCGCACTGCTGATTTTCGGCTCCGGACCGGTGCGCGGCTTCGCTGTCGTCCACTGTCTCGGCATCCTGACCTCGCTGTTTTCGGCGGTCGTCGTTTCACGCGCCCTGATCAATCTGATTTACGGTCGCCGCCGCAAAGTCGAATCGCTTTCGATCGGACAGGTCTGGAAACCCGGCAACAGCGCCGCGGCCCATTGAGGAGGAACCAGCATGGAATTTTTCCGCATCCGCAAAGACATCCCGTTCATGCGCCATGCGCTGACCTTCAACATCATTTCGCTGATCACCTTTCTACTGGCGGTTTTTTTCCTGATCACGCGCGGATTGCATCTGTCGGTCGAATTCACCGGCGGCACCTTGATCGAACTCAATTACGCGCAGGCCGCCGATCTCGAAAAAGTGCGCGGCGGTCTCGGCAAGGCCGGCTTCAGCGATTACTCGGTACAGAATTTCGGCTCCAGCCAGGACGTGCTGATCCGTCTGCCGCTGAAAGCCGAACAGAATACCGCCAAGATCGGCGAATCGGTGATGCGGGCGCTGGCCGACGAGGCGCCCGGCGCGACGCTGCGGCGCGTCGAGTTCGTCGGACCGCAGGTGGGCCGGGAACTGGCCGAAAATGGCGCGCTGGCCTTGCTGCTGGTGGTCATCGGCATCGTCCTTTACCTGGCTTTCCGCTTCGAATGGCGCTTTTCGGTATCGGCGATCATCGCCAACCTGCACGACGTGGTGATCATCCTCGGCTTTTTCGCTTTCTTCCAGTGGGAATTCTCGCTGTCGGTGCTGGCGGCGGTGCTCGCCGTGCTCGGCTATTCGGTCAACGAATCGGTGGTCGTTTTCGACCGCGTGCGCGAAACGTTCAAGAAAGTGCGCGGGCTGAGCACGCCGCAAGTCCTTGACCATGCGATCACCAGCACCATCTCGCGGACGATCATCACCCATGGTTCGACGCAGTTGATGGTGCTGTCGATGCTGATCTTCGGCGGCGAAACGCTGTATTACTTTGCCCTGGCGCTGACCATCGGCATCTGTTTCGGGATTTATTCGTCGGTGCTGGTCGCCAGTCCGCTGGTGATGTGGCTGGGCGTTTCCAGAGAACAGTTCATCCGACCGAAGAAGACGATCGAAGGCGCCAACAGCGATGGCGCGGTCGTCTGACGCTCGCCAGGATGGCAAGGAATTGCGCTTGACATGATCGGGACGACCCGTATAATTTGCAGTTCCTTGCAGCGGCGGCCTCTTGCGACGCCGATGAAGGCGCGTAGCTCAGCTGGTTAGAGCACCACCTTGACATGGTGGGGGTCGTTGGTTCGAGTCCAATCGCGCCTACCAGACACCAATGCAAAAAAAGCCCGAAACTGAACGTTTCGGGCTTTTTTTGCATTGGCGCCAGCCGATAAAGTTTGGCTGATGCCGAGCAACGTTTTATCACGACAACAATAAACCGCCTGTTATCCCGCCCCCCAGCACCACCAGCCAGGGCGGCCATTTCCAGAACAGCAGGGCAATCAGCGCCAACAACGCCAAGGCGAAATCCGCCGACTGCCGGATGGCGCTGGTCCACACCGGGTTGTACAAAGCCGCCAGCAGTATCCCGACTACGGCCGCATTGATGCCGATCAGCGCCGCTTGTGTCCGCGCATGACGGCGTAGCGACTGCCAATACGGCAATGCGCCGATGACCAGCAGAAAGGACGGCAAGAAGATCGCTACCAAGGCAGTCAGTCCGCCGATCCACGCACCGCCAGTCGGCTGCATCGCGGCACCGAGAAAGG